>JAADFM010000092.1 GCA_013152845.1 Methanobacteriota archaeon
AGGCTGGAGGCCCAGGAAAGGGTCGAGTACGCCAAGAGGGCCGTGGAGGCCGTGGTCAAGATGGCCAAGCGCCTCAAGGAAATCGAGAAGTAGAGATAGCTTCTCCGCGAAGGGGATTTGGAAAGTCCCGGCTGCCGGATTTGAACCAGCGACCATGCGGTCTACAGCCGCACGCTCTACCAGACTGAGCTAAGCCGGGTTTTCTATGGTGGGTGGTTTTCACCCTTTGTATATAAATTTTTATGGCAAAAGAAATATAATCAACTGGTAATGAGTCTAGTTGTTATGAGACCGTGGGTCGCCTTGCTGGTTTCGCTCCTCCTCATACCCGGGGTCCAGTCCCAGGGGACCGGCCTCTATGTGGAGGAGCACAACCTCACCTACACCCTGGGCCTGGACGCCTTTCACGTGGAGGAGGTGATAACCTTTGTCAACCGGGGGGACCCCTTCACCTTCGAGGACACCATCTACCTCCGGCGGGGGGATGCCCGCAACGTGGAGGTGACGGGCATCTCCAAGGCCACAGTGGAAGAGAACTATCCCGGGGGCGATAACGTCATCAGCTTCTTCCTCGTCCTCCAGAAAGGGAACCGGAGGACCGTCACCCTAAACTACGACAGGTCCGACCTCCTGAGCAGGGAGGCCACGGTGAGGAGGTTCAACGCCTATGCCCTAGGCCAGTACCCGTGGCTGGTCCACCAGGTCAATATCAAGTTCATCACGCCCCAGGGATATTCATTCGGCCCCGCCAGCCCCGAGGGCCAGAAGGCCAGGGAAGGGAAGGTGGAGACCCTGACCTACTCCCTGTCCGTCCTGAGGAACCTCACCGAAATCAGGCAGGGGGTCCTGGTGGACCTGAGGTATGCCAACTACAGGGACATGGCCATCCAGGAGATATCGGCCGCACGCAGGCTCACCGAGGAAGCTGGCTTTGACCTGGAAAGCGCAAACCGCACCCTCCAGAACGCCGCCCAGTACGGCGACGTGACAAACATCACAGGGCAGCTGGAAGAGGCTGGAAGGCTCCTGGAGGATGCCAGGGCGAAACTTGAGATGGCGGTATTGAACAACGACGACCTCTACCGGAACCACTATCAGGCCTATGTCTTCGCAACCCAGGCCGAGGACTTGGCCAGGTCGTCCTCAAAGGCCTCAAAGCAGGTGGAAGACCAGGCGAACTACCTGGTCCAGAGGGCCCTGGAGGAGAAGGTGAGCAGGATAAACGAGGAGCTGAGCACCCAGTCCGCCCTCCTGAACGAGAAGTTGAGCCAGCCGCCTGTCCAGCCTGAGACCGGGGGCGGGGCGGGTTTCCCCAGGACCCTGGCGTACCTGGCCGTGGTATTCGCCATGGGGGCGGGGCTGGTCATGGTGCTGGGCAGGATCAGGGTCAGGCCAGAGGTCCCACGGAAGAAGTCCAGCGTGAGCGACTACCGGGACATCGACGAGCTCAAGAGGAAGACCTTCAACGGGTTTGAAAAGAAGGTGGACACCGTCAAGAAGGGGGTGGAGCTGGCCACCAAAATCAGGGAACTGAGGAACCAGAGGGAGAAGCTCGCCCTTGGTATCGAGAACCTGAGAAAGAAACGGGTGGCCGAGGAGATAACCGAGGAGACCTTCCGGGAGGACAAGGCCAAGATGGAGACCCGGCTGGAGGAGCTGGACTCCCAGATAGTGGCCCTGGAAGAGGAGCTCAAGGAGCTCAAACAGGTGAGACGGTGAGACGGGTCAAGCAGATGGAACTTCGGGCCGGGATGACCGTTGACCAGCTGGTGGGGGAGCTGGGAGGTGCTGGGGTCCAGGGGGCGGGGGACCTGGCCAGGGCCTGCGACATCCTGGAGAGGATGGTGAGGGAGGAGGCCACCGTATTCCTGGGCATCTCGGGCCCCATGGTGCCCTCGGGCCTTCGAAACATCATCACATGGTTCATCAAAGAAGGCCACGCCAGCGCAGTGGTGACATCCGGGGCCAACGTGGTCCACGACATGATGGAGGCCTTCGGGGGCGGGCACTACGTGGGGGATTTCCATGCCGACGACGAGGCCCTGCGCAGGGAGGAGATCGGCAGGATAGGGAACGTCTTCACCAGGATATCCGACTTCCAGGTCTTCGAGGACAGGGTCCAGGAGCTCCTCTCGGGTATAGACGAGGAGCTCAGGAGGGATATGTCGGTGCGGGAGCTGCTGGACATCATCGGGTCCGGACTGGACGACGAGAACTCCTTCCTGAGGGCGGCGCACAAGAGGGGCGTTCCGGTCTTCTCCCCGGGACTGACCGACTCCATGCTGGGGCTCCAGCTCTTCTTCTTTTCGGAGCAGAACGACATCGTCCTCAACGCGGTAAAGGACATGAAAGAGCTCTCGGACATGGTCTTCGAGGCCGAAAAGACCGGGGCCGTGTTCCTCGGCGGTGGGGTGCCCAAGCACTACATCCTGGGGGCCAACCTCCTCCGGGAGGGCATCGATTACGGCATCCAGGTGACACTCGACCGGGAGGAAGGGGGCAGCCTCTCCGGGGCCAAACTGGAGGAGGCCGTCTCCTGGTCCAAGGCCCAGAGCAGGGCAAACATCGCAACGGTCATAGGGGACGCCACCGTCATCTTCCCCATCATGGCCGCAAGCCTCAAGGAGAGACTGGCATGAACCCTCTAATACTCTACCCCGTCCTGGGGGGCCTCCTGAGACTGGCAGGGCACGGCAGGTACGCCCGCCTGGCCTGGCCGGCCTCTGGGATTGTGGCAGGCTACCTGATAACCGCACACGGGCCCTCCACCCTCCTCCTGGGAGGCCTTTTGGCGGGCTTTCTGGCAGGGGGAAGGTTCAGCAGCGCCCCGGAGCGCGCCTCGGTGGCCCTGGTCTTTTTCATGCTCATCTACTACGGCGGTCATCCAGTGGCCCTCCTGCCCTTCCTGGCCCTGGCCGGGGCGGCGTGGCTTGACCAGGCCGGATGGTCGAGGGGCAGGTACGTCCTCGTCCATGGCGTCCTCCTGGTCCTCGTCCTGGGGGGCGTCCTGGAACCCTGGACCGCAGGGGCATTTTTAATAGGGGAGGCCATATACTCATACGGAGGAAGGCCCAGTGGAACGGAAAAACGGCGTTATCCTGGCTTTAGACGTAGAGGATAGGGTGCGCGCCCTGGAGGTGGCAGAGGCCGCCGCAGCACACATAGATGCCGTGAAGGTAGGCTACCCCCTGGTCCTCAACACCGGCCTCGGCATCATCGAGGAGCTGAAGGCGCACGGCATGCCCGTCATCGCGGATTTCAAGGTGGCCGACATCCCGCCGGTGAGCTCCGCCATCTGCCGGACCGCCGTGAGGAGGGGGGCGGATTACGTCATCGTCCAGGGTTTCCTGGGGGAGGACGTGGTGGAGGCCTGTGCCAGGGAGGCCCGCATCTTCGTCGTAACCGAGATGAGCCATCCCGGGGCCACCCGCTTCATGGCCCCTGCGGCCGAGGAGGTGGCGGCCATGGCAAAAAGACATGCCTTCGGCATCGTGGCCCCGGCAACCAGGCCGGAACGCATCACGGCCCTCCGGAGAATCGTGGGTGAGGAGCTGACCATCATCTCCCCGGGCGTGGCGGTCCAGGGAGGGGTGCCGGGGGACGCAATTGCCGCCGGGGCCGATTTCGAGATTGTGGGGCGGGGAATCTACGCCGCCGAGGACCCCGGGAAGGCGGCCAGGGACATGGCGGATAGGGTCA
>JAADFM010000093.1 GCA_013152845.1 Methanobacteriota archaeon
GGGGGGCAATGGTCCGCGTCCTGAACCGGAACCTGGACATAGCCAGGAGGACGGCCGTGGATGTGGGCGGTGACCCGGTGGACCCCCCGGACAAGACCCGGGCAGCAGAGGAGGCCGACATCCTCATCTGCGCCACCCTGGCATCACACTACCGGGTGGGGGCCGATATCGTCCGGGAGAGGGGGCGGCCCCTCTACATCGTGGACCTCTCCCCCTTCGGGAACGTGGACCCCGAGGTGGGCAGTGCCCCGGAGGCGGTCCTGGTGGACGGGGGCATCAGGTCGGCGGTGGAGGAGAACATGGAAGTCCAGAGGAGGGCGGTGCCCGGGGTGGAAAGGATTATCTATGAGGAACTTGGAGGAATTGAGATATCATGAAGGCTGTCTACTTTCTGCTGCTCACAGCAGTCATGCTGTCAATGTGCACCGGCGCAAATCAGGGAGCCGGTACGGGGGAGGGGGCAGAGGTCCAGGTGGAGTTTGCGCCATCCTTCCTGGAGGCCATGGCCCAGGCAGATGCCACCGGCAGGCCCGTCTTCGCCTACTTCAGCTCCCAGTCCTGCGGCTACTGCCGCCTCTTCGAGACCGAGGTCCTGGCAGACCCCGAGGTGGGGAAGGCACTGGAGGGCTTCGTGGCCGCCCGGATTGACATCGACAAGGAGCCGGAGATTGCAGGGAGCATGGGGGTGACGGGTACACCGACCATGGTGTTCCTCAAGCTCCACAGGGTGGAGGGGACCAACCGGACAAGCGCCGAGGAGGTGGGCCGGCTGGTGGGGTATGTCTCAAAGGAGAGGTTCCTGGAGGCCCTGGAGGAGGCGGCAGGCGGGACTAGCGCACCCGCCTAGAGAAGTTGGTGAGGCGTATCTCGTCCAGGATGGCCTCGGCATCCTCCAGCTCCTCCCTCGGGACCGTCCCGGGCTGGTAGGCGCAGTAGGGGTCCTCGGCCAGGTAGTCGCCGGTGACGGCATAGGCCCGGGAGCGGGAGCCCCGGCAGATGTGGTTGAACTCGCAGGCGCCGCAGCGGCCCTTGAGCTTCGAGGCGTCGTGCATCTCCTCCAGGACGGCGGCACCGGCATAGACCTCCGGGAGGGAATCCTCGCGGACGTTGCCCAGCCGGATGGGCAGGAAGCTCGAGGGGAAGACGTCCCCGTTGTTGGAGACGAAGATGCCCTTGCCGAAGCGCTTCCTGTCCTTCGGGCGGTAGCCGGATTTCGCCGCCGCGGGGCGCATCCCCGATTATCCTGTCGAGTTTCCCTTTCAGCCTCGCGTAGAGGGGCCCCTGCTGGAGGAGCGAGGGGTCCAGCCGGCCCATCTCCACCAGGCGGCGCATGACCGCCACGCGGCGGTAGGGTTCGCTGCCTGCGATGGCGTTAACGGTCATGGGTGCCCGGGCCATGAGGTCGTAGATGAAGTGGAAGACGTCCTCGAACTCCCCGGGGCTGAGGCCGTAGTCCTGCCGGGCCCGGCCCGTGGGGATGAGCATGTAGAGGTACCATCCAGCCGCCCCCAGCTCGCGTGCCCTGGCCATGATCTCGGGCAGGTGCTCCGCGTTGAACCTGGTCACCGTGGTCAGCAGCCGGAAGGGCAGGTCCGCCTCCCGCATGAGGGAACACGCCTCCACCAGGCGGTCGAAGGTGCCCGGCACCCCCCGGAAGGCGTCGTGGGTCCCGGCATCCGGACCGTCGATGCTAACGGCCACGGTGTCGCACCCGGAATCCTTGAGGCGCTGTATGTTCTCCTGGTTCAGGTCGGGTGTTGTGGAGGGGGCGATGGTGACTGTGAGGCCCTTCTCCTTGCCGTAGGCGATGAGCTCGAAGATGTCCTCCCTCAGGAGGGCGTTGCCGCCGGTGATGCGCAGGACTGGGTAGGGGGCACCGTAGGAGGCCACCTGGTCGATCAGGGCGAAACCCTCCTCTGTTGTCAGCTCGTCGGGGTCGGGCCTGGTCCTGGCCGATGCCTTGCAGTGCTTGCACCTGAGGCCGCAGGCGATGGTGGACTCCCACATGACAGAGACCGGGGTCTTGCTCTTCATGGCCTCACTTTCCGGCAAGTTCTCGGGCCTTCTCCTTCAGGTCCCCGGCCCCCTCCCTGTCAAAGATTTCAGCCGCCTCCCTGAGGAGCCCGGCCCCGGCTTCGGCCTCGCCCTGCTTCTTGAGGATGACACCCAGGGCCATCTTGGCCTGGCCGAATTCCAGGCCCTTCTTCTCTGCCTGGAAGGTCCCCAGGGCCCCTTCCACGAGGGTCCTGGCCTCCCCGAGGTAGCCTTCCCCCTCGCCTGCGAGTTCTGCAAGTTCCATCAGGGTGGCGGCCGTCTCCATGTCGGCATAGGCCTGGTTGAGGTGGTACTCGTCCTTCCCGAAGTGGGCGGAGACCTCCCTCTGGATACCCAGGGCCTCCTCGAGGTACTCCCCGGCCGCCTCGGGATAGAGCCGGGCCGCATCCTTGAGGATGTTTGCCAGGGCCTGCTTGGCCCTCACCATCTCCAGCTGGAGTGCCTCCTCCTCGAAAATCCCCACCGCCTCCCTGGCGGAATCAAGGGCCTCCTTCACCAGGGCCCTGTCCTTTGTGAAGGCCAGCATCTGGGAGGCGATGGCGGTGTTCATCCTCGCCCTGGCCAGGTCCGGCCGGTTGCCCCTGCTGGCGCATGTCCGGGCGAGCTCCTGGGAGACCTCCAGTATCCTCTCATAGACCTCCCGGGGCTGCCCGCAGTGGGGGGCGTAACTTGCAAGGCAGAAGGTGAGGTTCTTGGATATCTCCAGGGAGTCCTCCCCGCCGCAGAGGGGCATGGCCTCTTCCAGGGCCCTTATGGCAAGCCTCAGCTGGTTGACCTCCCCCGTCCTGGTAAAGTCCTTGAGGGCGAGCTCCCCAAGCTCCTTCAGGTGGCCGGCCCGGTTCTCGCTGTCGAGGGCTGCAAGGAGGATGAGGGCCTCGGCCCTTGCCATGGAGGAGAGCATCTCGTCGGTCCCTTCAAAGCCTGCCCGGGCCTTCTCGAGCTCGGAGATGACCTTCCCGGGGTCGTCCTCCATCTTCGCCCTGGCATAGTGGTAGAGGCCCTCGGCGAGGTGGAGGTTCCTCCCGTCGATACCGGAATCCATGATCTCCCTGTTGACCCTGGCCAGGGCCTCCCAGTCCATGCTGCGGAAGGCCTCCTGGCTCTTCTGGAGGAGTTCGCCTATCTCCATGGTAGTCTTGGTAACACCAGAGATGTATTTAATTGTTTCCGCCTGCCGGAAGCCCCCTCCCGGGGACCAAACCACAATATTTATATAGGATTCTAATAGATTCCCAATTAGAAGTAACGAGAGGTGATCGAATGGCGACAATGAAGGTTGGAGACAAGGAGCTACCCCTTGACGAGGAAGGTTATCTTCAGGACCCAAGCCTGTGGGATGAGGAAGTGGCCAAGGCCTTCGCTGCGAAAGACGGTATCGAACTGACTGACGAGCACTGGGAGATCATAAACTTCCTGAGGGAGTACTATCAGGAGTACCAGATCGCCCCGATGATCAGGATTCTGGTCAAGGAAGTCAAGAAGGCCATGGGCCCTGAGAAGGGTAACCTGAAGTACGTCTACAAGCTCTTCCCTGAAGGCCCTGCCAAGCAGGCCTGCAAGTACGCAGGACTTCCAAAGCCAACCGGCTGCGTTTAGGTTTGAGATTTGGGGGTTTTTTCTTTCCCCCTACCCCTCCTTTTTTTAAAAATCCGCTGCTTCAAATAGAGGGCTGACCGCCTACTTCTTCTTCACCACGAAGAGGTAGTAGGCCGCCACGATAACCACTGCCAGGAGGACTACCGCTACTATCAGGTACTGCCATACCGGCCTGCCCGGCGGTGCCTCACTCACCGGAGGTGCGGTGGTGGCAGGCGGTGCTGCGGTGACTGCCGGAGGCGCAGTGGTGGCAGGCGGAGCCGCGGTGACTGCCGGAGGCGCGGTGGTGGCAGGCGGGGCAGTGGTCACCGGTACCTCCACGCCTGCGATGATTGCAAAATAGGAGAACCCTGGGGAGACCGCAGAGTAATATACGAAGTCGGCGTCTTCCCCTTCTTTTGCGGTATCGAGCACAGCCCAGGCAGAGGTGTACCTGCAGAGGGCAACGGTATCCTGTCCCAGGCCTTCGTCCTCAAGCCAGGATTTCCTTACCTTGAAGTATATCTTCACCGCCTCGACTTCGTCCGCTGTTATCAGGGACGGGGAGACGTCGATGTATCTGAACACCTTCCCGGGTGGGGCGGGCAGTCCGGACGGAGCCTCGTAGAGCGTTTTTATCTCAACGATGCCGGACAGCCATTTCCTGGCGCTAATCTCCATCTCCGTGAAGTACATCTCCGGCAGGGTGGCTATGGAGAAATTCTTTGCCTCTCCGGCATTGATGGGACCGGTGGTTATCTTAGCCTCGTCCGGAGGTATGGTTGTGACTCCGGGGCTGATTTCGCCTGGTGCGGTTGTCACGGCCGCAACCACAGTACCGCCCAGACCATAGACCGAGAAGTGGGACAGGTTGGCCCATACATAGTTGCCGGTGGTGTTGACACCGGCCGCATAGAGGACCGTGCCGTCGGCAAGGGTCGTCTGGGGCGGAGCGGTAAGGCGCACCCAGCTCCCGTTGGTGTACCTGAGTGGGCGCAGGGAAGACTCGCTGACCCCGCTCGGTATCCTCGACTCGTCGTAGTATATCCTCACCTGGACGACCGTTACGTTGGCGTACCATGTGCTGTCATTGACGCTTATATTGAAATGGATATCGGGGACAGCCCCCGAGACACCGCTGACGTCGCTGACCCCTGCCGGGGGATTGACAGAGATGGTAACGTTCAGCTCCACCG
>JAADFM010000094.1 GCA_013152845.1 Methanobacteriota archaeon
TGGTCGAAGAGGATTGGTGTACCAACGGACACATCGGCTATGTTTTAGAAGGCAGTATCTTGATAGATTTTCACGGGAAACTGGTAACGTTTAGGGCAGGTGATGGGTTCTTTATACCCCAAGGAGAGGAAAGCAAACACAAGGGCAAGATTGCAAAGGGCGAAAAGGCACTGATTGTCTTCTTTGAAGAAGTATGAGGACAACGTCAGGTGTATCACACCTTCAGCCTCTCTGCAATCTCCTTCATCTCGTCTTCGGGGATGTCTATCGTCTTCGGATGGAACTCCAGGCCGTCGCCGTCGTTTCTCGGCACGATATGGCAGTGGACGTGGGGGATGATCTGGCCTGCGGTCCTCCCCTGGTTCACGATGTAGTTGATGCCGGCGGGGTTCAACCTCTTCTGGATGGAGTCCCCCACCTTCCCCACCGCCCTGAACATCCCCCCGATATCATCAGGGTCCATATCCGAGAGGAACTCCACATGCTTCTTCGAGACCACCAGGGTATGGCCCCTGGCCATGGGGTTGATGTCCAGGAAGGCGATGGCGCTGTCATCCTCGTAGACCCTGTAGCTTGGGATTTCGCCCTTCACTATCTTGCAGAAGATGCAGTCCTCCACCTATCACTCCTCCTTTTTCTTCTTCTTGGTCATATCCATGAAGCTCTGTATCAGGTCTACAGGCACGGGTATGACGAAGGTAGACGCCTTCTCCGAGGCCGCCTCCTTTATGGTCTGGAGGAACCGGAGCTGGATGGCCGCCGGATGCTTGGCCATGATTTCGGCGGCATTGGACAGCCTCTCTGCGGCCTGGAACTCCCCTTCCGCATTGATGACTTTTGCCCTTCTCTCCCTCTCTGCCTCGGCCTGGGCGGCCATGGCCCGCTGCATCCCCTGGGGAATCTCAACGTCCTTCACCTCCACCGTCGACACCTTTATACCCCAGGGGTCGGTCTGCTGGTCGATGACCTTCTGGAGCTGCTCGTTAATCTTCTCCCTCTCCGAGAGCAGCTCGTCCAGTTCCGCCATACCCAGGACGCTGCGCAGGGTGGTCTGGGCAATCTGCGAGGTGGCCGCCAGGTAGTTCTCCACCTCCACGATGGCCTTCTCAGGGTCCAGTATCCTGAAATAGACCACGGCATTGACCCTCACCGGCACGTTGTCTCTTGTGATGACCTCCTGGGAGGGTACGTCCAGGGTCACGGTCCTCAGGTCCACCTTCTGCATCTTCTCCAGGATGGGGATGATGAGAAACAGCCCAGGTCCCCGGGCCCCCATAAGCCTCCCCAGCCGGAAGATAACCCCCCTCTCGTATTCCTGGACGATCTTTATGGCCGATGCCAGGAACAGGAACGCCAATATCAGCAGGAAACCGAACCCCTCTAAGAATGCCATCTAATTCACCTCCTCAACAACAAGGGTAAGCTTCTCCACATCTACTACTTTAACCTTTTTGTCCTTCTGGATGTATCCCTCCCTGGCCCTGGCCTGCCAGCGCTCCCCGTGGACAAAGACCGTGCCCTCCGGGTCCAGGTCAGTCAGCGCCCTACCTGTTTCCCCGACCATGCCCTCCCTTCCCGTGGCAGGCCTCCTGCGCCGGGCCTTCACCACAAGCCCCACCGCCAGGAGGACGAAGGCCGCGGTTACCCCCGTGGCCAGGACGATGATATCCAGGGATATCCTCACGAAGGGCTCCTTCTCCGCGTCCATCAGCATCAGGGAACCCAGGAACAGTGCCGTCACCCCGCCAAGGGCAAGGACGCCGTGGGAAGGCGTCTGGGTCTCCAGGAGCAGGAGGACAACCGCAAAGATGATGAGGGCAAGGCCTGCCGCGGATATGCTCAATGCCTGGAAGGACCACAGGGCAAGGAGGATGCAGATGCCCCCCACCACCCCCGGCAGGACGGCCCCAGGGCTGGAGAGCTCGAAGATTATCCCGTAAAGCCCCGCCAGAAAAAGGATGTAGGCCACGTTCGGGTTGGAGATAGTGTGGAAGAACTCCTCTCTGGCGTCCATGGGGAGCTCCACCACCTCGGCCCCCCGGGTGCGGAGAGTCCTCTCCCCGGCCGAGGTCTCAACAGTCATGCCGTCCAGCTCAACCAGGAGGGAATCCAGGTCAGGGGCGATGATGTCGATTATCCCTGCCTCCAGGGCCCGGGACTCCGTGATGGAGGTGCTGTTGGTGACAAAACTCCGGGCAAGGGTGGCGTTCCTGCCCCGTCCCTCTGCGAGGGACTCCATGTAGGCCGCCGCATCGTTGGTTATCTTCTCACTCACGGCCTCCCCGGTCCCCATGTTAACGGGGTGGGCGGCCCCCACGTTGGTCTGGGGCGTCATGGCAGCCACGTGGCCTGCCACCAGGATGAAACTCCCGGCCGAAGCCGCCCGGGCCCCACGGGGATGGACATAGGTGACCACCGGGACACCGGAATCGAGGATGTCCTTTACAACCGACCTCATGGAGCTGTCCAGTCCCCCGGGGGTGTCCAGCTGGATAACCACTGCCTCCGCACCACCTGCCTCGGCCTCCCGCAGCCCCCTCTTCACGTAATCCTTCACCACCGGGTCTATGACCCCCTCGACCTTGAGATGGCAGACCCAGGGGGTGCCCCCCTCCAGGGTATGGGCACAATTTATATTAAGTAACAGGGCTATCAGTAGAATTATCAGCAGGGACCCGGCCCTCATGGCATAGGCTTGGTCACCAAAGGATAAAAAGTTGATGTTATGGTAGAATCCATCTGGGTTGAGAAGTACAGGCCGGAAAAGGTCGGGGAGATAGTAGGCCAAAAGGACGTGGTCGAGCGTCTAAAAGGGTACATCCAGGCCAGGAACCTCCCAAATATGCTCTTCGCAGGTCCCCCCGGCACCGGGAAGACCACCTCGGCAGTGGTCGTCGCCAAGGAGCTCTTCGGCTCCGACTGGCAGTCGAACTTCCTGGAGCTCAACGCCTCCGACGAACGGGGTATCGACATCGTCAGGGGAAAGATAAAGGACTTCGCCAGGACCCGCTCCCTGGGCGGGGAGTTCAAGATAGTGTTCCTGGACGAGGCCGATGCCCTCACCAAGGACGCCCAGCACGCACTGAGGCGCACCATGGAGAAGTACTCCGGGACCTGCCGGTTCATCCTCTCCTGCAACTACTCATCCAAGATCATCGAGCCCATCCAGTCCAGGTGCGCCCTCTTCAGGTTCAGGCCCCTGGCCGAGGACGAGATTGCGGATAGGCTGGGCTACATCGCGGAAAAAGAGGGGGTAAGACTCTCCCGGGACGGACTCCAGGCCATCCTTGACATCTCTGAAGGGGACCTCCGCAAGGCCATCAACATCCTCCAGTCCTCCTGTGCCTTTGACAGGGAAATCACCGAGGACCTCATCTACAAGGTGGTGCCCAGGGCCCAGCCCGAGGTCATAAGAGACATCATAAAGACCGCCCGCTCTGGGGATTTCCTCTCGGCCAGGAAAAAGCTCCGGGACACCGTCATCTCCCAGGGCCTCTCCGGCGAGGACGTGATTCGGCAGATTCACAGGGAGGTCTTCAGGATGGAAGAGATTCCCGACCGGGAGCGGGTGAGACTCGTTGACCGGATTGGGGAGTACGAGTTCAGGATTATGGAGGGCTCCAACGAGCTCATCCAGCTGGAGGCCCTCCTGGCCCAGTTCATGATATGAAGGGGTGGACAGATGAAAAAGGGCCTCTTGAATCTTGAAAGACTCCTGGAGGTGGACAGGCCGGTGGGGAGGGTGGTGCTCCTGCCCAGGATAGACGTCCTGCTTGACTTCCCCTTGAGCATCGACGTGGAGGGGCACAGGCTCCATGAGTCCATCACCGGGGCCGTGGACCGGGGGGTGGAGGAGCCCGTGGAGAGCGTGGAGGGGTTCCTGGCGGGGGTGGCCAAGGAGGTGCTCAAGGCCAACCCGCAGGCCCAGCGGGTGGAGGCCAGACTCGAGGCAGATTACGTGGTACTGCGCAGGACTCCGGTGAGCGGGCTCGGGACACAGGAGATGTACAAAATCCTGTCTCACGCCATAACCGAGAACGGCAGGGTCAGGAAGATGATCGGCGCCGAGGTCAACGGCATTACCGCCTGCCCATGCGCCCAGGAGGGGGTGATGGAGCAGACACGGGAGAGGCTTCTTAAGGATTTCAGCGAGGAACAGGTTAGGACCATCCTCGAGAACGTGGTCATCGCAACCCACAACCAGAGGAATACCACCAGCCTCCTCATCGAGGTCCCCGAGGAGTTCCAGGTGGAGGTGGAAGACCTCATGGAAATCATCGAGGCCTCAATGAGCTCGCGGCTCTACGAGGTCCTGAAGAGGGAGGACGAGGTCAACGTGGTGGTGGAAAGCCACAGGTCACCGAGTTTCGTGGAGGATGTGGTCCGTGAGGTACTGGTGAGGGTGGACAACCGGTACAAGGACCTGCCGGGGGAGACCACGGTCTATGTGAAAAGCGAAAGCCATGAGAGCATCCACCAGCATAACGCCATCGCAGAGCGCACCGTCGTCCTCGAAGACCTGAGGCAGGAGATACCGGTACTATAACCTCTTTATCCTGTCCAGACGTGCCTTCAACCTTTCCAGCTCCTCCTTTGAGAGCTGGACCCCGCCTTTAATCTTCCTGATTTCCTTCTTCTGCTGCTCGATTTTCAGGATGAGTGCGACGTTGAAGACCAGACTCAGGAGCAACCCGATTTCCAGGTACAATGTCCCCACCCCTCACCCTCTCCCGAAAAAGCCGCCGAGGAGTTTCTGCATGAAGGGCTTCTTTTCCGGCTCAGGTGGGATATATCTCTCACCTATGAGGTCTGCCGCAAGTTTTTTGATTGCAATGGATGCCGGGGAATCGGGCTTCCTCACTACCACCGGCTCCCCGAAGGCCTGACCTCCGGGTCCTCGGGGATGAGGGCCAGGACCCTGGCCTCCAGGATGACCTCAACCTCCTTGGTGGTGAGGTCTGTACTGTCATAGCCTGCCCTGTTGAGGATGACGCCCAGGATGTGCGTCCCGAGTTTCTTGGCCACTATCTTGGTCTTGAGGGCATCGGACATCGAGGTAATCTCGGGATTGGCGACCAGGAGTAGTTCCTGGGAGGCCGCAAGGGCTGTCACAACGCTCCTGCCCAGACCGGCGGGGGAATCTATGAGGAGTATTTCCACGTTCTCGAGGATCTCTTCCAGGACGGATTCGAGCCTGTCGGGATCGGCCTTCCTCAGCCCGTCCAGAGAGACCCCGGCGGGTATGATTTTCACCCCGTACTGGGTGGTGTAAACCGCATCCTTGACCACCGCCTCCCCGGCGAGGACGTTGTGCAGGGTGGTGTCCATCCCCTCTATGCCGAGGTACAGCTCCAGGTTCGCCATCTCGATGTCTGCGTCAAGAATCACCACATCCTTGCCGTACTGTGCCAGGGCCACACCTAGGTTGGCGGATACCATTGTCTTCCCAACCCCGCCTTTCCCGGATGCGATGGCTATCGACAATCCCATTTACTATTCCTCTTAATATGGTGGGGTGAGTTTATTTATAAATATTTAGCCCAACGCCGCTTTTATCCTGGATACCGACTTTTTCATCTCCATCCTGAGGTAGCCGAGATTTACGGTGGGTTCTGTAAGGACTACAAGGATCGCCTCCCCTGCCAGTACCATGAGAATCTTGCCTTCATCCCCTTCGATTATGACCTGGTTTGTACTCCCCTTGTTCAGCTCTTTCATGGAGTTTTCCGAGGTGGTGTAGACCGTGGTCGCCAGGGCACCCAGGGCCTCGGCATCGGTGTCTCCTGAGACTTCGCTGGCTATTATCAGGCCGTCCCTTCCCGTGACAAGTACTCCCGTCACCCCCGCAATCTTCTCCAGGTCTGCAAGGATTCTCTCAATCATGTGAACTCGCAGGTTCTTTATCACCCCTTACTATAAAACTCTTTTGTTATAGTAGTGAAAGGACCATCTCCAGGGCCTCCCTGCCGCCGTCGCCGAAGGACCTTTCCGTCACGGCATCGCTTACGTCTTCCAACCCTTCTTCCGCAATGGATATGCCGTAACCTGAAACCTC
>JAADFM010000095.1 GCA_013152845.1 Methanobacteriota archaeon
GTCGGGGTAGAGCTTCTTGAAGTGGAAGAACTGCCGCATGGCAGGGGTGACCTTGGCCATGTACAGGAATTGAGGGAATTGGTAGAAATAGATTTTGGGCACTCCCTGTCAGTAACCTATATATAACCGCTGCCGCTGCGGTTTAGGATATGCTCGACCTCCAGCTAAAACTGCTCAGCTACGGCCTCTTCGGCTCGGCCCTGGCCGTGCCATGGCGCGCATCCTTGCCTTGAGGGGGATAAAGGCCAGGTTCCCGGAGGCCTCGGCGCGGGAGCGGCTGGGCTTCGGGGAGGAGAAACTCATGCTCCCGGGGGAGTACGGTCTCCTGGACAGACTCGGTGTCTCCGGCGAGAGGTTTGCCTGGAGGCTCAATCGCCTCGCCCGCGCCTGGACGGCCGCGGCATCCTACAGGGTCCAGCTTTTGAACCGGCACATCGCCTACTACCTGCGGGAAATCACCTGGGTCCAGAAACACTGGTAGCCCTCCATTCTCAGGATACCGCCACCAGCAGCCCCAGGGCCGCAGCGGTGAAGGCCAGGTGGAGCACGAGGTTGTACAGGGCGATTTTTGTCCCGAGTTTTGGGCCGAAGAAGGCGATCTTTGAAGGCAGGGAGTGCTTGGCATAGGTCATGGACAGGGTGATGACCGTGCCCAGGAGGAGTGCGGTGATGGCCTGGATGGGGCCCAGGGTCCCGTCCTCCAGAAGCGCCCCGGCCAGGACAAAGCCCGAGGTGGCGTCCAGGAGCTGGAGTGCCATGATGGCCACCGCCTCCCCGGGCAGGCCGAAGACACGTGCCAGGGGCTCGGCCAGGGCCCCCAGGCTGTCCATGTAGCCCCCGGCCAGGAGGACCACGGCCGCAGCGTACACGACGTAGAGGCGGGGCAGGACCATCCCCAGGGTCTTGAAGGAGCCTGCCGCGGCGTGGCGGACCCTGGTCGAGCCGCCCTCCCCTGTGTGGTCCGCCCCCTGTCCCAGGGGCACCTCCCCCGGTTCCCCGAGGCGCAGCCGCCCGATGACCACCGCCGAGAGGGTCATGCAGAGCCCGATGGCCACCTTTATCCCCCCGTAGAGCAGGCCGGTGTAGAGGCCCAGGAGGGGCACGACCACCGGGACGTAGTAGGAGAAGAAGTGGTGCACGGTCATGAAGAAGGTGTTCATGATGGAGGTGACGATGACCTGGTCCTCGTCCATCTCGCCCTTCTGGTGGTGGTTGGCCAGCATGGCGTAGGAGGCCGTGGCACTGCCCATGCTGGTGATGATGACGGCCCCGGTGCCCTCCGGGAGGCGGGCGGCCCTTATCAGGGGGCGCACCAGGAAGTCCAGCCTCTTTATGACGCCGAACTCCATGAGGAGGTTGGAGAAAAACACCGCCGCCACGATTAAGGGGACGACCTTCAGACTGAGGTATAAAAGCCGCTGGATTATCTCCTCTTCAAGTCCCAAGGGCACTCACCGGTCACTCGTTGGCCATGTAGTCCTCGAGGCCGTACCAGTAGCCGTAGACCTTGAGGCCGTCCATCATGAAGTGAATCCACTCCAGGTGGGACTCCTCCTCCCTCACCAGGGCCTCGAAGACCTTCCTGTATTCCTCCTCACGGACCCTCCCTGCGAACCCCTGGTAGAAGGCGATGGACCTCTCCTCGACCTTTTTCGCCTCCTCCAGGACCTCCAGGTCCCCTTCGGTCTTGACGCCCTCCGGATATTCCTGCTTCTCCGGGAATATGCGGGGGTGCTCGGGACCTTCGATAATGGTCACGGCCTCTGGCTTCCCGGCCCGGAGGGAGGATTCCAGGTCCTCGATGAACCTGCGATGGCGGGCCTCCTCTTTGGCCAGGTACTCCAGGGTGGCCTTTCCGTTTATGTCCTCCACCTTCCCGGCCGCCTCTTTGTAGAACCTCATCCCCTCCTCCTCGATGCGGGCCCCCTCACGCAGTGCCCCCAGGACGATTTCCAGGTCTCCCATACCTATCTTTTGGGCGGGCCGGGCATAAAAGTGTTCCCTAAAGGGGCAGCGCCAGGTACTTGCAGTGGGTGTATCCGGTGCCCCAGCACTCGAGCTCCTTGACCCGGTACTCCTTCCCGAGCCTGGCGAGGAATATGGCCTCCAGGATGCCCTCGTCGAAGGCGCAAAGCGTCCGCCCCACGTCCGGCATGTTGGAGCACTCGTAGCAGTCCGTGACGAGGAACGTCAGCGGTTCCCATTCCAGGACGGTGACGGTCCCCAGACCTTGCTCCTTCCAGAAGGCGGCGACCTCCTCCATGAGCCCTTCCAGGTCAACTGAACCCATCCCCTCGCCTATGACCTCCCCTATTTCCCGCCCGAGGTGGTAGAGCATGGGCTCCACGTCCATCCCCAGGGAATCGAACCTGTACCTGATGGAGCGCAGGAGGGCGGTGAGGAAGCTGCCCCCGCCCTCCAGGGACCTCGCTATGTGCTGGCGGGTCCTCCTGTCCAGTTTGTAGGACCTCTTGGAAGAGCGGCCCAGGGGCCTGGCCACCAGGATGTAGCCCTTCTTCCTCCTGTCCTCCCGGGCAGGAAAGGAGGCTATGAGCCCGTCATCCTCCAGGTCCTTCATGTGCTTGGAGATGGTGGATTTGACCCTGCCGGTGGCCCTGACGATGTCCTCGAACCCCATGGCCCGCTCCTGGAGGAGGTGGAGAATCCGGCGTTTGACCCCGCCCCTTACCGCAACCACGGTGTCCCCTGCCGCGTACAGCTCGAAACCGTCTTTTTCCATCTTGGGCCCTGCCGAACTATTTGTTCGTATATCATAGAAACAAATATATAAATCTTTTCCCATTATTCCCGCTGGAGAGGCCCATGACACTCCCCACCACAAAATATTTATACTCAATATTAGTTCATAATATATCGAACAAAACAGCGACGAGAGGTGAATAGATTGGGAAAGACAGAAGAGAAGATGGAGATGAACTTCAAGGGGGAGACCTCGGAGGTCGGCCTCTACCTGGCCATGTCCAAGAGGGCCGAGGAGGAGGGCCACCCGGACATCGCCATGTACCTCAGGCAGGTGGCCTGGGACGAGGCATGGCACGCCGCCGAGTTCGCCACCCTCCTGGGCAAGATATCGGACACCAAGTCCAACCTGGAGAAGATGGCCGGGGGCGAGGGCGGTGCCTACGAGGGCAAGTCCGAGGCCGCAAGGATTGCCAGGGAGGAGGGCAACGAGGCCGCCGCGGCCCTCTTCGAGCGGGCTGCCCGGGACGAGGCCAGGCACAAGGCAGGGCTTAAGGGCTTCCTGGCCAGGCTGTAGGGGTCTTCCCTGCCCCTCCCCACCCCCTGCCGGGCTAAACAAAGGTTAAATACCATCCCCCAGAATAAAAAGAGGTTAAGGAGGATTGCCGGTTGGTTAACTGGAAATCTGCAAGACTTTCAAAGGGGGAATGAATATTGAAGGCTGTTGAGATTAAAAAGGGCGTCTACTGGGTGGGCGCCATCGACTGGGGGATTAGGGATTTTCATGGTTACACCACCTTGCGGGGGACCACCTATAACGCGTATCTGATTATCGATGAGGAGACCACCCTCATCGACACGGTGAAGGCCCCATTCTTCCAGGAGATGATGGAAAGGATACGCTCGGTGGCAGAGCCCGGGGACATACGGAACATCGTCACCAACCACGTGGAGATGGACCACTCCGGCTCCCTGGCGAAGCTGGTCCATGTGGTGCCGGATGCCAGGATATATGCCAGCAGGAGGGCCGGGGAGGGCATAGCCAGCTACCACGGCATAGAGGAGATAACCACCGTGGGCACCGGGGACACCCTGGAGACCCTCTCCTTTGTGGAGGCCCCCATGCTCCACTGGCCGGACAACATGATGGCCTACTGTCCCGAGGAGAAGGTCCTCTTCTCCAACGACGCCTTCGGGCAGCACCTGGCCTCGGCGGCGCGCTTCAACGACCAGGTTGAGGAGCACGCCCTCTGGGAGGAGGCCGCCAAGTACTATGCCAACATCCTCATGCCCTTCGGCGGCCTCATCGAGAAGAAGATAGGGGAGGTCACAGACATGGGCCTTGACATCGAGGTAATCTGCCCAAGCCACGGCGTGGTCTGGAGGGACGGGCCTTCACGGATAGTCCAGCGGTATCTCGACTGGGCCGCCGGGAAGGATGCGGACAAGGTCCTTGTGGTCTATGACACCATGTGGCAGAGCACCGAGCTCCTGGCAAGGGAGATCACCGAGGCGGTGGCCGAGCGCGGGGTGGACGTCCGGCTCTTCAAGCTCCGGGCCGACGACAAGAGCGACATAATGAGGGAGGTCCTGGAGGCCGGGACCGTCATCATAGGCTCCCCGACCCTCAACAACAAGATGTACCCCTCGGTGGCCGAGTTTCTAAACTACCTCACCGGTCTCAGGCCCGCCGGTAGGAGGTTTGCGGTCTTCGGCTCATTCGGCTGGGGCGGCGGGGCCTCCAGGGAGATCATCGAGGTCCTGGAGAAGGCCAAGCTCGAGGTCGTAAAACCTCCTCTGGACGTGAAGTTCAGGCCCGGGGACGACCTCCGGGAGAAGGTCGAGGAGTTTGTCGACATGGTCCTGGAGGGTGGGAGATGAGGGCCGTAATCCTTCTCGCCATGGTCCTTCTGGCAGGCTGTACCAGCTCTTCCCCGGCGCAGACCGCAACCCCTCTCGAGACCACCCCTCCGGAGGCTGTCGAAGGGCTGCAGCCCGTCTTCATGGCCGGGACCCAGCCGGGGGATGCCGGCACCTTCGCGCCGGTTGAGCGCTGCGAGCTCTGCCATGCGGATTACGGGCAGGGCGAAGGCGCCTTCGACCACTGGCGGGGCTCAATGATGGCCAATGCCGCCCGGGACCCCCTCTTCTGGGCCCTGGTGGCCGTCCAGAACAAGGTCTTCGAGGAGAAGGGCATCGCCATCGGCGACTACTGCCTGCGGTGCCACGTCCCCAAGGGCTGGCTGGAGGGCCGCTCCGAGCCTGCCGACGGCTCGAACTTCACCGAGGAGGACCTCCACGGGGTCCTGTGCGATGTCTGCCACAGGATGGTGGACCCCCTCTCGCAGGAGGGCCGGGGCATGGTGGAGGAGCCGGTGGAGTACTACCGCAACGCCCAGTTCGTGGTATCCTCCCAGGAGAAGACCAAGCTGGGCCCCTACGATGATGCGAAGTCCCCCGGCCACGCCACACAGTATTCCGGCTTCCACCTGAGCTCTGAGTTCTGCGGCACCTGCCACGAGATAACCAACCCCTACTACGATTTCCAGGTCCCGGTGGAGAAGACCTACACGGAATGGAGGTATTCCGCCTTCTCCAGGGAGGGCATAAACTGCCAGGACTGCCACATGCCCTATGTATCGGGCTACGGGTGCACCACCAATGCCGCCAAGGGGAGGCAGATGCGGGACAACATCCCCCTCCACCAGTTCGTGGGCGGCAACGCCTGGATGCCCCTGGCCCTGCCCCTGTTTGCAGAGGATTTGAGGCAGGATTTCGTTGAGCAGCTCAAGTTCACCAGGGAACTGGCCGTCCAGAAGCTCCAGGAGGCGGCGGAGCTGGAGGTGACAGCAGATGGCACGAGCCTGGAGGTCAGGGTCACGAACCTGGCCGGCCACAGGCTCCCCACCGGCTTCACCGAGGGGCGGCGGATGTGGCTGAACGTGCGCTTCTATGATGCATCGGGCGTGCTCGTCAAGGAGTCCGGGGCCTATGACCCGGAGACGGCAGAGCTCAGCGAGGACCCGGAGATAAAGGTCTACGAGGCCAAGCCCGGCATGAAGGGTGTCGAGGGATACCCGGACGGGGAGAGCTTCCACTTCGCCCTGAACAACCACGTCTACAAGGACAACCGCATCCCGCCCAGGGGCTTCACCAACGCCGAATACCGGGCCAACGGGGTCTACATCGTGGGCGCAGAATATGCCGACGGCCAGAACTGGGATATCACAACCTACACCATCCCGGAAGGTGCGGTGAGGGTCGAGGTCCGCCTCATGTACCAGACCACGACAAAGGAGTTCGTCGAGTTCCTGAGGGACGAGAACAGAGGTAACAGGTTTGACGTAAACGGCGCGGGCCAGAGGATATATGAGATTTGGGAGAAGACCGGAAAGGCCGAGCCCGTGACCATGGCCAGCGCTGTCATTGAACTGTAAACGGAGGAAAGGATATGGCGAAATGGAGATGCACGGTATGCGATTACATCCACGAGGGGGACGAACCCCCGGAGGAATGTCCCGTCTGCGGGGCGCCGAAGAGCGCCTTCGTCAGGGAAGAGGACTGAGATTAAGGTGATGTGATGGCAGTAGAGGAGTTCAAGGACGAAGTGACCATCCGCATCGACTGCGAGAAGTGCGACGGATGCGGGGACTGCGTTGAGATTTGCCCCACCGAGGTATATGAGATGGTGGATGGCAGGGTCGCAGCCCCGAATATCGCAGAGTGCATCGAGTGCTGCGCCTGCGTGGAGGTGTGTCCGGAAGGGGCCATCGGGCACGACGCCTGCTAGTTCGCCCCTTCCAATATCTCTTCAATCTTCTGCTTCAGGTG
>JAADFM010000096.1 GCA_013152845.1 Methanobacteriota archaeon
GAGGTGGTGGAGACCGCCCAGCTGGCCCTGGACAGCGGCGCAAACTGCTTCATGATAGACGTAATCACCAACGGGTACCCGGCGCTTTCTGCCCTGGCCAGGGAGTTCGACGTCCCCATCCACGTCCACCGCACCATGCACGGGGCCATGACCCGCAACCGCCGCCACGGCATACACATGCTGGTCCTTGCAAGACTCGTCCGCCTGGCAGGTGGGGACCAGCTCCACGTGGGGTGTGCGGCCGGCAAGATGGAGGCAGAAGGTATCCAGAAGATGCACACGGCCCTGAAAGGGGACTGGTACGGACTCAGGACGGTGTTCCCTGTCTGCTCGGGAGGGGTGCACCCGGGCCTTGTGGAGGAGAACCTGGAAAAACTGGGCACCGATATCGTCATCCAGGCCGGGGGCGGGGTCCACGGCCACCCCGACGGCACCGAGGCAGGGGCGAGGGCCATGATGCAGGCGGTGGAGGCGTATATGAAGGGGATACCCTCTAAAGAGTATGCCAAGGAGCATAAAGAACTCGCCAGGGCCTTTGAGAGGTGGGGCAGGGCGACGGATTACAGGTACTAGAAGAAGTTCCGCATCTCCTCTTCCAGCATCTCCTTTTTCAGGTCGTACCTGACCCGGTTCCTGAGGTACTCGATGACCTTTTTGGCATTGGTTATCTTGCGGTGCTCCTCCTCCAGGTCATCCAAGGACCTTCTCCAGCTTCTCTATCCTCCTCTCGCCCTGGAGGCCCTCGATTTCCTTCAGCTGGTCGTTTATCTCGCTGAGGTTCGGGAAGTCCTTGAGGATGCCCTCGCTTATATCTGGATAGAGGGTCTGGACGTTGAAGTCGTCCTGGCCGATCCTGACCTCCAGGATGAAGTCCCGGCTGATGCCGAAGTACTTCCTGGGCCTGCCCTTCTCGATTTTCTGGTGGCGGGCCTCCAGGATGCCGAGCTGGCGCATGAGCTCCAGGTGCTCGATGATGGCCTTCTGGCCGATGTTCAGCTCCTGGGAGAGCTCGCTGACGTAGCAGGGACGCTCGGATAACAGCTGCAGAATACCCCTCCTGGTCTCGTTGCCCAGGATGTCCAGGATGTCTTCCATCCGCATACCTTTTTTCCCGAAGTCTAACATAAAACAACATTTTGTAAGAAAAACTGGCACAAGCTATAAATATGGGTTCCCCCTGACCTCCACGGGAGGGTCAAGACATGGTAAGCAAACCAGAGGAAGCAAAGAAATCCATCATCAGGTGGCTGGAGGAGGAAGGGGCCTTCAAGGAGGAGAAGGAGACCCCGGGCTACCACTACACCATCACCGCCGAGTACAAACCCGGTACAGGGAGGGTCGTCAGCATCTACCAGAAGGAGGAGTCCGCCGACAAGGTCCTCATCACGTCCGGGATGTCCTTTGATGAGAGCATGAAGAAGCGGTTCGAGGAGATGGAAGACCGGGAGGACCTCCTCAAGGAGCTGAGGTACGGGCTCCTCCGGATGCCCGGCAACTTCAATCTCATAATGGATGGGGACATCCTGGAGGAGGTGCGCCTCTCCAACTTCGTCTTCTACGACGCCCTGGGCAAGGACCGCCTCATCAGGGCACTGGAGGAGGACTGGAAGAAGTTCCTGTTCATCACCTGGAAGGTGAAAGAGCACCTGGGCAGGAAGTAGAGCACCTGGTTTAATTACCTTTTGTTATTAAAATGTTTTACGTGGTTATCTGCGCAGGTGTTTTTTGATACAAAAAGTTACTAAAAGAGGTGATGAAACATGTGGAAGCGCAGAGGATTCTTCGGGAACTTCTTCGAGGCCCTCGACGAGATGGAGCGGGAGTTCGAGAGGCTCTTCAGGGACGCCCTCCGCACCGGCGGCGGTGGCCCGTGGTACTACGGATACCGCTACCAGGTAGGTCCTGACGGGAAGCCTGTCGTGGAGACCTACGGCAACCTGCCCGGCATGACCCAGCTGGAAGGAGTCAACCTGGAGGCCCTGGATTCCGATACCAGGGAGCCCTACACCGACGTCATCGTGGACGATGACCAGGTGGTGATAACCGCGGAGATGCCGGGTGTGGACAAAAAGGACGTGAAGCTCAGCGGTACCAGCAAGGGCTTCGAAATCAGGGCAGAGACCGAGAACCGCAAATACCGCAAGGTCCTCAGCTTCGAGCAGGAGATTGACCCCAAGACCGCCAAGGCCACCTACAACAACGGTGTCCTGGAGGTGAAGGTCAAGCTCAAGGAGAAGAAACCCAAGGGGATAAAGATCAAGGTGGAGTAGGGCAGGAGGCCCTGCTTTACCTTTTTATCCTATCAGGTCCCTATAATTAACTGTGAGGTGAGGACGGACGTGAATATCCTGATTGAACTCTTTACGTCTCCCAGCTGCCCCCACTGCCCCAGGGCAAAGGCGATGGCAGAGAACGTGGTGAGACAGCTCCCCGGAACCCTCCTCATAGAAAGGGACGTCACCAAACCCGACAACCAGCGGGTTGCCGCTGAGTACGGTATCCGGGGAGTGCCGACCATGGTAATCAACCGAAAACACATGATAACCGGTGTCCCGGCTTCAGAGCAGGAGCTCATATCTGCCATCAGGAGAACCGGTTGAAAGGAGGAATCAAGAATGGAAGTAGAACTAAAGGTTGCCGAGGCCAGGGCCCCGGACGTGGGCAGGGGCATGGCAAGGCTCGACCCCACCGTGGCCAAGGAGATGGGCCTGGCCGCAGGCGACGTCATCCAGATTCACGGGACAAAGAAGACTGTGGCCAAGTACTGGCCTGGTTACCCCGACGACATGGGGTTTAGGACCATCAGGATAGACGGCTCCACCAGGAGGAACGCCGGGACCAGTATCGACGAGAAGGTCAAGGTGAAAAAGATCGAGGCCAAAAACGCCACGAAACTCAGGCTGGCCCCCACCGAACCCCTCAGAATCGTGGGGGGCGAGAACTACCTCAAGCAGCTGCTGGAAAACAGGGCGGTGACCATGGGGGACACCCTGGAAATCAGCGTCATGGGGCGCAAGCTCGGCCTGGTGGTGGTGGGAATCCAGCCCCGGGCCCCGGCCGGTATCATAACCCTCGATACCGTGGTGGAGATTAGCGAAAAACCCGCCAAGGAGCTGGCCGAGGCCAGGATTCCCAGGGTGACCTACGAGGACATCGGGGGCCTCAAGTACGAGGTCCAGAAGGTCCGCGAGACCATCGAACTCCCCCTCAAGCACCCCGAGCTCTTCGAGCGCCTGGGCGTGGAGGCCCCCAAGGGCGTGCTCCTCCACGGGCCACCCGGCACCGGCAAGACCCTCCTGGCCAAGGCCGTGGCCAACGAGACCGATGCCTATTTCCACAGCATCGGCGGGCCGGAGATCATGAGCAAGTATTACGGCGAGTCCGAGGAGCGGCTCCGTGAGGTCTTCAAGGAGGCCGAGGAGAACGCCCCATCCATCATCTTCATCGACGAAATCGATTCCATCGCACCAAAGCGCGAGGAGGTCACAGGCGAGGTCGAGCGCCGGGTGGTGGCCCAGCTCCTCTCCATGATGGACGGCCTGGAGTCCAGGGGACAGGTGGTGGTCATCGGCGCCACCAACCGGCCGGACGCCCTGGACCCCGCCCTGCGCAGGCCCGGGCGATTCGACCGGGAGATCGTCATCGGCGTGCCCGACAGGGACGGCCGCAAGGAGATCCTCCAAATCCACACCCGGGGCATGCCACTGGCAGAGGACGTGGACATCGACAAGCTGGCCGACATCACCCACGGGTTCGTGGGTGCCGACCTGGAGGCCCTCTGCAAGGAGGCGGCCATGCGGGCCCTGCGCAGGGTGCTGCCGGAAATCGACCTGGAGGTGGAGAGCATCCCGGCGGATATCCTGGAGAAGATTCACGTGACCATGGCCGACTTCACGGACGCCCTCCGGGAGGTTGAGCCCTCGGCCATGAGGGAGGTCCTGGTGGAGGTCCCGGACGTGAGATGGGACGACATCGGGGGCCTCGAGGAGCCCAAGCAGGAGCTCAAGGAGGCGGTGGAGTGGCCCCTGAAGTACCCGGAGCTCTTCGCCCACATGGAGTCCCAGGCCCCGAAGGGCATCCTCCTCTACGGCCCGCCAGGGACCGGGAAGACCCTCCTGACCAAGGCCGTGGCCAACGAGTCCGAGGCCAACTTCATCGCCATTAAGGGCCCGGAACTCCTCTCCAAGTGGGTGGGCGAGTCCGAGAAGGCCGTGCGCGAGACCTTCAAGAAGGCCCGCCAGAGCAGAGTGCACCCACCATCGTCTTCTTCGACGAAATCGACGCCATCGCCCCGGTGAGGGGCCAGTCCTTCGACTCCAACGTCACCGCCAGGGTCATCAGCCAGATACTGACCGAGCTGGACGGCCTGGAGGAGCTGCGCGGCGTGGTGGTCATCGCGGCCACCAACCGGCCCGACATCGTGGACCCGGCCCTCCTGCGGCCGGGCAGGTTCGACCGCCTCATCTACATCCCGCCGCCCGACCTGGAGGCCAGGAAGGCCATCTTCCGCATCCATACCAGGAAGAAACCCCTGGCAGAGGACGTGGACCTGGACGCCCTGGCTGAGAAGACCGAGGGCTACACCGGCGCAGACATCGCAGCGATGTGCAACGAGGCGGTGATGCTGGCCATCAGGGAATACGTGGAGAAGGGCAAAGAGATGGACAGGGAGTCCCTGGAGAGGGAGCTGAAGCTCCAGGCCAGGCACTTCGAGGAGGCCTTGAAGAAACTCAAGCCCATCGCCAAGAGGGACATCGCCAGGTACGCCGACATCGCCCAGAAGTTCGAGGGCGGCATCTCCGATGAAGGGTAACGGCATGCGTCGAATATCGTTGTCGACGTTAGCCTGGCCGGAGTCCCATAGGACTGGGAAGGCCTTGTTCTTTTCTCTACCTCCACCCTCCTCTCAAAGCCTTCCCCAAGTCCTACCTTTTTGCGATTGATTTAAATACATCCAGATACCAGCTGCTGTGGCAATGAAGCGATACAAGAAGAGGGGTAGGGGGAAAAGTGAAGAGGGCCGGAACAGGCCCATCCTCCTGCTGCTGGTAGGGGTGATGGTCTTCGGCACACTGGCCTATGGGTTCCTGTTCTCCGGCAGGTGGAGCAGTGGCCAAACCGAAGCGCCGGAAACCCTGGCGCCGGAGCCCCCGCCGGAGGTAGGGGTCTCCAATATCACCCTGCGCCACAACCCGGTAAACACCACCATCAGCCAGGTGATTGGGGGGCAGATGAGGCAGGTATCGATAACATACAATGACACCCACATCATCATGGACCTCAACCACCCCCTGGCCGGCAAGACCCTCTACTTCAACATCACCCTACTGAACCTGACCAAGGGCAACGGCACCGCCGGGACGGTGGAGGTGGGGGACAGGGTCGAGGTTGAGTACACCGGTTACCTCCAGGACGGGGAGGTCTTCGATTCCAACCAGGGCGGGCCTGCCCTGGAGTTCGTGGTGGGCGGCGGGGAGATGATAGACGGGTTCAACGATGCGGTGGTGGGGATGGCGGTGAACCAGACAAAGACCGCGGTCATTCCACCTGAGAAGGCCTACGGGCCCCACGACCCGGCCGGGGTGGAGGCCATACCCATCGTCGAGGTCATACCCAAGAGGATGGTAATCGACTTCCCCATGTTCTTCGAGATACCGGCCGCCAGGTTCACCGCCATGTTCGGCACCCAGGCCACCCCCGGGGAGGTGGTCTCGGTCTCGGAGCTCAACGCCAGGGCCCAGGTCATCTCGGCAGGGGAGAACGTGACCCTCCAGACCCTACTCAAGCCCGGGGATACCTGGCAGCACCCGAGTTTTCCCTGGAACTCAACCATCCTGTGGGTCCTGGGCAACCAGCTGGAGCTGGAGCACCAGGTGGAGGTGGGAAAGACCTACCAGTTCCCGGGCCTGCCCTGGAACACCACCGTGGTGGCGGTGGGGTGAGATTCACATTACAATTTATCAGCGATTTGTTTGAGCACGTCTTTTATGTCCTTGAGATGCCCTTCCTGCCTGCCTTGGCCTTCGACCAACCGGTTCTGCGCCTCAATGAGCTCATCTTGACCCTCTATCAACCGGTTCTGGCCGCCTAAGAGCTTGTCTTGACCCTCTATCAACCGGTTCTGGCCGCCTAAGAGCTTGTCTTGACCCTCTATCAACGCATCTGTTTTCCCTAACAGAGACCCGGTGTTTTCCTCAATCCTCTGCAGGGACCCTATTCCGATATCGAGTTTGCGGCTGAAATCTTCCATCGCATCGGTTTCAAGCCGTGCAAACCTCGGAGGCAGCGGAGCCGCACCCATAGGCGCCTCTTCTTTTTGGATGTCTTCGACAAAAACGGTATCACCTTTCACATCAACGGAATCAAAAAAGCGGACAAGGTATTCCTCCCGGCCTTCGCAGAGGAGTCTCACCGAACCGTCTATGTCGTTGAAGACATAGCCTTTGATGCCGAGGGAATTTGCAGTTGACTCAATCAAATACCTGTAACCCACATCCTGGACTCTCCCCTTGATGGTCACATTGTAGCGCTTCACTTCCTCGGACATCACTACCATCCTTA
>JAADFM010000097.1 GCA_013152845.1 Methanobacteriota archaeon
CGACCTCCTTTGGTTTGTGGTTTGTAAGGGAGCCGTACACTCCCATTACTACGAAACTTTTCTAAGGACAAGTTCCCCGCGATCAATCTTCCAAGTTATCCTATCCCCTTTCTTAATATCTAAGGCATTAGCTAATACCTTGGGGATAGTTATTCTAAGTTGCCCTTTGCTTTCATATACTTTGTATGACTTGTCATCCATACTAAATATAGTAAGGTTTTATTATATATAAAAGTTGCTTTTATATATGTGAAGCGGTAAGAAGATATAGGGCTTTTATAGTGGTGTTAGGTGTGCCCGCCCGGGGCTCTTTGGACTTTTTCGTGCAAAAAAACCGCATTCGCCCTCCCGGACATTACTTTTCCCATGCTCTCGGCCAACTCTAATCTATGCACCCCCTTGAACCTATACTTCCGATGGAGATAGACTGGCTGAGGGATGCAAGGTTCTTCAAGCGCTGGGCCGGAAAGAGCCTCTCATCCGCCGAATACGCCCTCCTGGAACTCCAGGAGGTCCAGGAGCACTCGCAGGTATGCAGGGGCTTCACCGCGAAACTGCAGGAGATACCCTGCGTCCACAGGACCCAGTGGGACTACCAGGGAAGCAGCGGATTCAGGTATTTCCTCGACGGGGTCCAGAGGACGGTCCACTGGCAGCACTACGAGTACGACGGATTCCAGGTACCCATCTATCTCCATCTCTCAGGGGCGGTAATCATGGAGAGGACCCCTGAAGGGAGGTTCAGGCCCTTTGACGCCAAGTTCAGGAGTGCCGTCCTGGTACCCAGCTTCATCTACGAGGCCCTGGATGCCGTCCCTGGGATGGAAGATACCGGCGCCCAGGAGCCCTGGGACCTCAACAACCTGAGGTGGAAGGCCAGGGCACGTTCGAACGAGCTGAGGCATGCCCTGGAGGAGGAGATGGTCGCCAGGTTCCTGGAAACCGAAGAGGGCTTCCTGGCAAAGGACGGCGGCATCCTCCCGGGCCGGAAGGACGAGAGGGTCGTGGGGATAATCAAGAACCACAATACCCTCTACCTCCAGCAGCTGCCCAGGCTCCAGCAGCTGGTCTGGCTCATGCCGGAATTCTACAGGAGCTCCAGCTTCAGGCTCCAGTATGATACAGGGGATGTCCTCTCCTTCTATCTCCGCATCCATCCCCCCGCCAACCCCGAGACAGGGCTCCTGAGGATAGAGTACAGCCCGGGCTCGGACCCCGACGAGATATCCAGGTGGCTGATAGCGGAGCGGTCGGTCAGGGCACACTGCTCGAGGTGGGACCGGCAGATCTACCCCATCCAGGTATGCGAGGACTACCTGAAGGCCCTTCTGCCCAGGAGCTCACACCTGGAATACCGCCTGAGGTCCCTGGAGGTGTTCACATGAAGGTCCTGGGCTCGGTGGTGGGGACCAGGGACCGGCCCAACACACCCGACAGGTTCTATTTCTGGATACCCGAGGAGGAGGGGACCATCGAGATAGGGTCCATAATAAAGGTAGATGCCCCCGAGGGCCCGGTGCTGGCCACGGTGGAGGAGATGCTCAGCTACTCGGACGTGGATGACTTCCTCCTGCACCAGCTCTCCAGGGGCGGGGTACCGGATGCGGTCACACCCAGCAGGGAGCAGACCGTGGCCGTCTGCAGGGCCAGGACGCTGAGCCAGCCAAAGGACAGGCCCCTGAGGGAGGGGCAGGTCCAGTACCCCACAGAGGAAGAGCTGAGGGAACTATTCCACGAGGAGGACTCCAGCATACCCATAGGCGTGTTCAGGAACACCGACGGCATCCAGGTGCCGGTGAAACTGGACGAGGACTACCTCCTCGGGGTCGAGGGCGCCCACGTCAACATCTCCGGCATGTCGGGCCTTGGTACCAAGACCTCCAGCTTCCTCTTCTTCCTGTCGAGTATTCTCACCCACTCGAGGCACAGGGTTGCCTGCGTCATATTCAACGTGAAAAGCGACGACCTGATGTACATCGACAGGCCGTCGAGGTCCCTGGAGGAGGCCGACCTGGAGAGGTACAGGGTATGCGGAATCGAGCCCCGGGGCTTCAACGCCAGGTTCTTCGCCCCCGCGGGGAAGGCAGACGGCCATCCGTGGAGGGACGACGTGGCGGGGTTCAGGTGGGGGTACTCCGAAATCGAGAGGTTCATACCCTCCCTCCTCAGGTCCGGCAGCCAGGACCAGCAGGACAAGCTGGACACGGCCTTCTATGAGCTCAAGAGGATGGCCAGGGCGAGAGGGATAGATTCCCTTTCCCAGCTCCTTGACTTCATCCAGGAAGAGCTCCTGCCCGAGAACCGCAGCGGCGGGGAGCTGGTCAGGGGCAGCTACAAGGCCACCTGGGGCAAGCTCTATAACCAGCTGAAGGGCCTCGAATCCAAGTACGACGGCCTCGTGACCCCCTACAGGGACGAGGTGGTGGAGCTGCCCTACTCAGGCCTTGAGGACAGGGATGTCTGGGTGATAGACATCCATGACCTCGCCTTTTACCCGAGGAAGCTCGTCTTCGAGAAGGTCATCACAGACCTCTCCGAGAGGCTTGAGTCCGGCGCCCTCGGGGTGGACCGGCTCATCATCTTCATGGACGAGCTCAACAAGTACGCCCCCTCCCAGGCACCGCCGGAGGTGGCCTCCCTGAAGGCAAAGCTTGTGGACATCACCGCCAGGGGGCGCAGCATCGGTCTGTCCCTGTTTGGTGCCGAGCAGTTCAAGTCCAAACTGGACCAGAACATCGCGGGAAACATCTCCACCGATATCTATGGCAAGACCAAGGAGGCCGAGCTCATGGAACCCATCTACGGGAAGTTCACCCAGGAGATAAAGGGCAAGATCCGCAGGTTCGAAAAGGACGACAAGCTGATTGACCACGAGCTCTTCAACGCACCGGTCTTCGTGAAGGTGCCCCGGCCGCCATGCGCCCTGGGTTCCATGGAACTGCGGGAGGAGCTGGAGTTTCCAGGGGAACTACCGGAAGCCCAGCTCCATGGACCAAAAATTAATAATATACGTGCGGATGTTGATTGATGTACATGGAGAAGTACCACGGTGCGAAGATAACCGATTTCACCGGGCCGCCGAAAGAGGAAGAGGAGCAGGAGGTCCAGGTTGAAATCAAGGACACCCGGCCCCCCTGGGACATCTATTTCGCCAGGATTGTCGACGGGATTGCGGCCAGGTCGACCTGCACCCGGCGCCAGATAGGTGCCATCGTGGTCAACAAGGACCACCATATCGTGTCCACGGGCTTCAACGGGGTGGTGAGGAAGGCCCCCCACTGCTCCGAGGTGGGGTGCGTCAAGGACGAAAAAGACATCGCAAGCGGGACCGGCCATTCCATCTGCCCTGCGGTCCATGCCGAGCAGAACGCCCTCATCCAGGCCGGGCGGGCGGCGGCGGGGTGCACCCTATACCTGAACGCCTTCCCGTGCAAGATATGCGCCCGGCTCATCGTCAATGCGGGCATCGAGAGGGTGGTCATAAGCGGCGACTACACCGACAAGGAAGGTCTGGAAATCCTCAAAGCCGCCAACATCGAGGTAACCCGGGTATCCATGTGAACCCATGGAGGCATGTTTTTGTCCCTTGTGGTAGGACTCA
>JAADFM010000098.1 GCA_013152845.1 Methanobacteriota archaeon
GCCGCACACACGCTATGGTCCTTCCTTGGGAAGCTCGACAACAAAGATACTGCCCCCGCCGGGGTTGCCCTCGCAACTTCTGAAAGTTGCACCATCAGATTGCGGTATTTCCGCTTCACCGCTCCAATACCGCTATGGTCCTTCCTTGGGAAGCTCAACCACGAAGATGCTGCCCCCGCCGGGGTTGTCTTCCACCCAGACGCGCCCGTGGTGGAGCTCCACTATCCTTTTCACGATGGCCAGGCCCAGGCCCACACCCTGGACCCCTGCCTTCTTCATCCTCTCGTAGCGGTTGAATATATTCTCCTTGTCCTTGTCCGGGATTCCCGGACCCCTGTCCTTTATCCTCACCCTCACGGGGTCTCCGTCCTCGATTTCGATTTCCAGGGTCGAACCCGCCGGGCAGTACTTTATGGAATTGGATATGAGGTTTGAAAAGACGGTCTTTATCAGGGGGCTGGCTATGACCTCGGGGTCCCCCTGGTAGTCAAACTTCAGCTTGAACCCTCCTTCCGCTATCTGTTCCTCCAGGTCATCCAGGACATATCCTATCACCGAGGCAAGGCCCAGGCGCTCGTAGTCCAGCTCATTGGTCTCCCTGAGTTTGATGTAGGCGTTGGCGTCGTCGAGGATCTCCCGGGCCCTCTTCAGGGAATCCTCCATGGCCTCGAGGTAGACGGCCTCCTCCTCGCCTGAAACCTTGTCCTTCAGGAGTTCGATGTAGCTCTCCACCACCCCCAAGGGGTTGTAGAGGTCGTGGCTCAGGATATCGTTGAAGAGCCGCCGGAGCCGGTTGGACTCCTCCAGCTGGTGGAAGTATTTCTTCAGGGTCTCCTCCGCCTCCTTGCGCTTGGTGATGTCCATGACCATCCCCGAGATGGTCTCCCCCTCCATGGTCGCATTCTCGAGGACGTGGATGACGGAGCCGTCCTTGGTGAGGTACTCCATCTCGTGGTTCCGCAAGAACCCCCGCTCCCTCAGGTCCTTCAGGAAGACCTCTCTATCGGCCTCGTTCTTGTACCTGGCGGATACGTTCCCCGCCAGGAACTCCTCGGGGGAGTCATAGCCGAACATCCTGCACAGGGCCTCGTTCACGTACAGGAACTCACCGGTAAGGGTGGTCCTGTAGACGCCCACCAGGGCGTTGTCCACCAGGTTCCGGTAGGCCTTCTCGGATTCCGCCAGGGCCTCCTGGACCTCCTTGCGCTCGGTGATGTCACGGTAGACCTGGACCAGGTACTCCTTCCCCACCAGGGTTATGGGGGATGAATTGACCTCGGCATAGAAGACGCTGCCGTCCTTTCGCAGGATGGGTATGTCCCTGGCGAGGGTGATTTCCCCTCTCACAAGCCGTTCGAACTCGCCCCTGACGAACTCCCGCTCCCCTTCCGGGTGGATGTCCATGATATCCAGGGACTCCAGCTCCTCCAGGGTATAGCCAAGCATCTCGAGGAAGCGGTTGTTGGCGGTGAAAAACCTCTCCCTCGCCACATCCAGGAGGAGGATGCCGTCCATGGCGTTGTCGAAGATGGCCCGGAACATCTGCTCGGATTCAGCCAAGTTCTCCTGGACCTTCTTGCGCTCGGTTATGTCCCTGGCAATCCCAAGGACCCCCACCGGCTTCAACCCGTCCATCAACAGTGAGGCGGTCATCTCCCCGATGCGGTCCCCGTAGGCCGTCTTCACCACCATCTCGTGGGTGCCGAGACGTTCGCCTGCCAGAAGTTTTGCTATCCTCATGAATGCCTCCCCACGCCACTCGGGATGCAAAAATTCGGAGATGTTCTTGCCGATGATTTCCTCCTTGGGATAGCCCAGGAGCTGTTCGGCCGTCCTGTTGACATAGATGAAGTTGCCTTTCAGGTCCACCATGTACATGGCGTCATTGGAGTTCTCGACGAAATTCTGGAAGAGCCGCTCCTTTTTCTCCGACTCCCTTATCCGCATCTCGGCCCGCTCTATCCCCACCCGCTCGGTGAGGAGGGTGATGTTTTCCTGGAGGAGCTCTGCGGCGGCCCGGATGTTCTGGTGGGCCCTCTTCTGCTCTGGGGTAAAATTCGAGGTATCGATGGTCTCCAGGTTGCCCAGGAAGACCTGGAGGGGATTGCGGAGCCCGTCGGCCACGCTGAATATATAGCTCTCGTGGCGGTCGATGGTCTCCAGCAGCTCGGAGGTCCTCTCGTCCACCGCCTTCTCGAGGTTCTCCGAGTACATCTCCAGAAACCGCGAGCGCTTCTCCATCACGTAGCCCAGGAACACGAAGATTGGTATGAGAAGGAAGACCAGGGACTGCTCCAGCATATCCTCCCTGGAGAGGTTGGGAAAGAACCCATCGGCCCCGTGCTCCAGGTACGTCAGTAGTAGGTAGAACCCCACCAGAACGAAACCTGCTGAAGATACTGCGATATTGAAGGCGTTGCGCCCGAATATCTTCCTCATCTACATCCTCTCCAGGGCCTCGACCCCCAGGAGGCCCAGAGCGGTTCCCAGCACCAGCTTAGTAGCCTCCACGAGGTTCAACCTGAAATCCTTCTCCCTTGATTTTAATACAGGTTGGAACATATAAAACCTGTGGAAGGCCGTGGCAAGCTCCAGACAGTAGTGGGCCACAACGGCCGGTTTCCTGGCCCTGGCGGCGTCCCGGACTGCTACCGGGAACCGGGAAAGGGCCTTCAGGAGCTCCCTTTCCTCCCGGGTCAGTTCCGGTACCGAGAACTCTCCCGGTGCCCCCTCCTTCTCCAGGATGCGGCAGGCCCGGGCATAGGCGTACTGGATGAAGGGCGAGCCCTGGCGCTCGAAGTCCAGGGCCTCCTCCCACCTGAAGGTCATGGCCTTGTCCGGGGAGACCCTGACGATGCTGTACCGCACAGCGGCGGTGCCAATCTTCTCGGCCACCTCCCGTTTGAACTCCTCTGGCTCATCCGGCCTCCTCTTGTCCACCTCGGCATAGGCCCTCTCCACGGTCTCGCAGACCAGCTCGTCCAGGGAGACGAATTCCCCCCGCCGGGTGCTCATGGAACCTTCCGGCAGGTTGATGAACTCGTAAATCACGAACTCCGGCACCTCCTCCCCCAGGAGCCTGAGGACTGCACTGAGCTGCCGGGCCAGGAGCTTGTGGTCCGAGCCCCAGACATTGATGATTCCCCCCTTCTTGGCGCGCCAGATGTGGTGGGCGATGTCCCGGGTGGCGTAGAGGTAGGTCCCGTCGCTGCGCTGCAGGATAAGCTCCTTTTCGATACCGAACTCGGAAAGGTCCAGGTAGAGGACGTCGTCGGTCCTGGCACAGGGCGTCCTTTTCAGCCTCTCCACGGTCCTCTCCACCGAACCGTCCCGCACGAACCGGGATTCCCAGGTGATGGAATCGTGACGGATGCCGAGCCTCTCAAGTGTTTCCTTCTGGCCCCTGAGGCAGTATTCGGCGGCCTCTTTGAACCTCTCCACCACGCCCTCGTCCCCCTTCTCGTAGGCCTGCATAAGCTGCGATATCTCATCCCGCACCTCCTCGGACTCCTCCATCCGCCGGTTGGCCTCCACATAGAGGGCCCCGATGGCCTCGTCCTCCTTCACCTCCCGGTCAAGCTCCAGGTGCTCCAGCCAGACCACCACCGCCAGCTGCTTGCCCATATCGTTGAGGTAGTACTGTGTCTCCACCTTACAGCCCGCAAACCTCAGTATCCTGGCCAGGGAGTCGCCGATGATGGCGTTGCGCCCGTGGCCGATGTGGAGTGGGCCGTCGGGGTTGGCAGAGGTGTGCTCCAGGGTGAAGCTGCCCTCCATGCCCCCCGAGCCGAAAGCATCTCTTTTATTTACTATCTCCTTGAGCAGGATGGGGGCCATCCGCCCGTAGTCCAGGTGGAAGTTCACATACCCTCCGGCGGCCTCCACCTTCTCAATCAGGGAGTCCTCGGGGACTGCGATTTTACCTGCCACCTCCCGGGCGATTTCCTGGGGTGCCTTTTTCAAGACCCTGGCCAGGGGAAAGGCAGGGAAGGCCGCATCCCCGAACTCGCCCGGGGGCTCCTCAAGGGAGGGGGGCTCCTCTATCCCCAAACCCTTCAGGATAGGCTCCAGGATGCCTTCACATTCCGAGAGAAACCTGTCAAACATCCTTCCACCTCACGGGCGGTACCTCAATATGGCGGCGATTCCCCCGAAGGCCTTGAGCTGCTGGCCCTCCTCGGTCTCCGAGGAGATGACCTCTATCCTGGCCCCGGTGGCCTCGGCCATCTCCGTCAGTTCGTCGAGGGTGCTCTGGTAATCCGCTATCTCCAGGGAGTTGCCGCACTCCCTGCACTGGGTGGCATCGATCTTCTTCTCGAAGCCCTTCATGTCACGGGTGGTGCTCTCCTCCTCGCGGCCGCAGCCGGTGCACCTGACTTTGACCCTGTAGGATTCCACGTCCTCCGATACCAGGACCGTGTCCACGGCCCCCTGGAGGAGCAGGGCGCGGACCTCCTTTTCGCCGTAGCCGGCCAGGCCGTTGTCCTTTACAACCTCCCTCAGGAAGCGCTGGACCAGACCCTTCTCCCTGACCACTGCCATGTCCTGGAGGATGTCTGAGGATTTCTCCACCAGCTCATGGATGCCGAACTCGTCGGTGTAGGAGGTATCGATGGTGGCGATTCTTCTGAATCTCGTGGTGCAGGTACCCCTCGTTCAGGAAGTATTCCTTGGTGGGTCCCGGACCGCCGACGATGACACCCCGCAGGTCCTCCTGGTTCAGGAAGACCTCGGATGCCATCTCCCCGATTTTCTTGAAGTACTCGTGGGCCGCTATCTCGATGAGGCGCTCGAACCTCCGCTGGCTCTGCCCTCCCCGGCCGTGCTTGCGGGGCACCCTGGAGTCCACGTGCTGGACTATCTCGGTGACATGGCCCTTCAGGAGGGCGATGGTGGCCTCGGATGGTCAGGAGGCCGTAGACCCCCTTCTCCTCCAGCATGTCCTTGATGGGGTCGAGGAAGAACTTGGAATCGCACCGGTAGGTGTAGGTGGTGAGCTTCTTGGGGGGCTCGATGATGTGGACCTCCATCCTGTCCTTTACGCCATGGGGGATGGCACCGATGTAGAGGGCGAGGCCGTTGGGAGGCAGGTGGGTTATGAGTTTCAGCCTCTGCATAATCATCTCCAGGGCGGTGGTGACGTTCTTCCTGGTGCGGGTGGACTTGATGTTGGAAGCCTGGGAGTACTCGGACCTCATCTGGCTCATGACATCGTTGAGGTTCTTGTCCGGGGGGATGAGGAGGCTGACCAGCTCGGTACCCCTGCCTTTTTTCTCCTCCAGGAGCTCTATCATCTTTTTCAGGCGGTGGAGTTCAACCGAAGACGGCTCTGACATGGGATAACCTCGAAAAGGCGAATATTTATTTATATCGGACCCATCCAAGGGGATTCCCGATGGCAGAGAAGGTAGTGATAAGCATCGGGGGTTCAATCCTGGCCTCGCCCAAACCCAACCCCGGCTATATAAAGGATTTCGCCAAGATGCTGAAGGAGCTGCGGGGAGGGGGCATCCTTCCCATGGTGGTGGTGGGCGGTGGGCAGGTGGCCAGGGACTACATCGAGGAGGGCCGGAGACTGGGGGCCACAGAGGAGCTCTGCGACCGGATGGGAATCCTTGTGACCCGGCTAAACGCCATGCTCCTTGTGGCAGCACTCGGCCAGGACGCCGAGGAGGGGGTGCCGGTGGAGACCGGGGTCTATTCCGGGGAGAAGGTCCTGGTCATGGGAGGCGTGAAACCCGGCCAGACCACCGATGCGGTGGCCGCCAGACTGGCGGTGGTGAACAACGCATCCCTCCTGGTGAACGCCACCAACGTGGACGGGGTATATGATTCAGACCCCAGGGAGAACCCGGAGGCGAGGCTCTTCGAGCGCCTGAGCCACCAGGAGCTCCTCGATATCGTGGGCACAGGCCACAGGGCGGGGGTGAGTGCTGTCTTCGACCCCACCGCGGCCTCTATCGTGAAGGAGGCCGGGATAAAGACCCTGGTGGTCCAGGGAGGGGACGTCCAGAACATAAAGAATGCGGTACTGGGCGCAAGTTTTAAGGGCACGACCATCGAATAGGGTAACAGGGGATAGGAGTTATGCGCTGTTCCAACTGCGAGCGGACCATGGAGGAGGACTGGGCCTACTGCCCCTACTGCGGCTCGGCCCGGAGGAGGAGTGCCATGTTTCCCTCACTCTTCGGCAGCCTCTTCAGGGACATCGAGGAGGAGTTCCGCAGGCTTGACAGGCTCTTCGAGACCGAACTGCGCCCCGGGAGGGAGCCCTTCTTCGGCGGGGTTGATATCAGCATCGTCAGGGGGCCGGGCCGGGAGCCGGACATAAGGGTCCAGACACACGGGGACATGGAGGGATACGAGCCGGAGATACGCAGGAACCTGAAGATCGAAAAGAGGCAGACGCACCCGCCGCCCGACCACGTCAGGGAGCCGGTTACCAGGATGAGGGAGGAGGGACGCAGGCTCATCTTCGAGATGGAGGTGCCCCTCTGCAAGAAGGAGGAGGACGTGGAGGTCAGGAAGCTCAGGGAGTCCCTGGAGGTCAAGGCCTATGCCGGGGATACCGCCTACTTCAAGCTCTTCAGGATCCCAAAAGGCGCCAGGCTGGTCTCCTGGAAGCTGGAGGACGAGAAGCTGACGGTGGTCCTGGAGACCTAGATGTAGCCCACGTCGTCGTCCCGGGAGTCCTCGTGGAAGAACTCCAGGAGCTCTTCGTCGATGTCCACCGGCTCGGGGAGGGGTATCCCGGAGGTATCGATGTCCGCCCCCAGTACCCGGGCCAGGACCTCCAGCAGTGCCCTTGCGGCCGGGGGGTCGGGGAGGAGGGGGTTTTCCTCATAGGGTACCGTCTGGCCGAAGAGGCCCGCACCGGGTATGCCTTCCTCCTTGCCCAGGCCCAGGACGAGGGCCGAAAAGCCCAGGAAGGGGCCGGTGTAGTAGACCTGCAGACCCGCTTCCTCCATGGTCTTCAGCTGGTCCATGTCGGTGGCGCAGAAGGATATGCGCCTCTCCACCGGGTCCATGGCTGCCCCGGGGTGGACGAAGCCTCCCAGGGTGATGATTCTCGAGGTCCCCAGGTCTTTCAGGAATTCAACAACGGCCTGGCCCGCAGCGTACTGGCCCATGTTGTCCGGGTTGTACCCCTTGACGATGATGAAACTGCCGTGGGAATAGAACTCCACCCTCGGGGACTCCACGGTCCCTTCTTCGGTGATGATGGACCCCGGAAGCCCGGGGACCCCGGCATAGGGGACCCCCTGATAGACCACCGGGAAGCGGGAGGAGTACATCTCGGCGAATAGCTCCCCCTTCCAGGTATCGATGAGGTGCTCGATGGCAACAATGCCCACGGACCTCAGACCCTGGGAGCCCACGATGGCGGTGGGGGAGTCCAGGGCGGGCCTCTTGCGGGTCTCAATCCAGGTCTCCATGATGAAAAAGATATAAAGACCGAAGAATATATCTCTATCGATGGCAAAGGCTAAACTCACCACCACCATCTCCAGGGAGGAGAAGGAGGCCATCCGGGTCCTGATAGAGAAGGGGATGTTCGAGAGCTATTCCGACTTCGGGCGGCGGGCGGTGGCCCGGTTCCTGCGGGACATAAAGGAGTATGCGGAGAAGAAGGGGGTGGCCGTGGGCATCCCCGGGACAGGGGAAGACCGGAAGAAAGAGGAAGAGGACAGGGTGAAGAACGCCCAGGAAATCGCCCAGTTCGCGGACAGGCTTTTTTAGATGTTACCAAAGGCTTGATGGGTGATGTTGAAGGAGTTCGTGCCCAGGTGGATAGCCTGGGAGGTGACCGGCCGCTGCAACCTGAACTGCATCCACTGCCGGGCCTCGGCCGCAATGGACGCCGAGGTGGGCCCGACCCTGCCAAGGCCTTCCTGGATGACGTGAAGTCCTTTGCCGACCCCGTGGTGGTGGTCTCCGGCGGCGAGCCCCTGCTTAGGGAGGACGTCTTCGATATAATCAAGTATGGTACGGGTCTGGGCCTGCGCATGTGCATGGCCACCAACGGGAGCCTGGTGACCGACGAGGTGTGCGGGCGCTTGAAGGAGGCCGGCATCAAGATGGTCTCCCTGTCCCTGGACGGCTCCACGGCAGAGGTCCACGACAATTTCCGGGACCAGGAAGGGGCTTTTGACGGGGCGGTGAGGGCGGCGGGGCTTTTCCGGAAGCACGGCATCCCATTCCTCATCAATTCGTCCTTTACCAAGCGCAACCGGAGGAGATACCCAAGGTCTACGAGCTTGCGAAAAAGCTGGGGGCGACGGCCTGGTACATGTTCATGATAGTGCCCACAGGCCGCGGCAAGGAGATCATGGACGAGCTCATCTCGAAAGAGGATTACGAGAAAATCCTGGAGTGGCACTATCAGATGGAAAAGGACGAGCGCGATATCCTGGTGCGCCCCACCTGCGCCCCTATGTACTACCGCATCTTCCGCCAGAAGGCCAAGGAGGAGGGTGTGGATTTCAAACACCGGTCCCTGAAGTTCTCCACCGGCGGGGCCAAGGGGTGTCTCGCGGGCCAGCTCATCGCCCTGATAACAGCCACCGGCGAGGTCCAGCCGTGTTCGTATTTCCCGAAGAGCGCCGGCAACGTATATAAGCAGTCCTTCAAGGAGATATGGGAGAACTCGGAGTTGCTCAAAGACCTGCGGGATTTCAAAAAGTACAAGGGCAAGTGCGGCGAGTGCGAGTATATCTCGGTCTGCGGCGGCTGCCGGGCGAGGGCATACACGATGAACGGAGATTATCTGGGCGAGGAGCCGTTTTGTTCGTATATTCCGGTGAGGGTGAGGAAGAGGGTGGAAAGTTAAACATCCCTGAGCAGATAGCTCTCGATGCCGTTATCAACCGCGATTTTGTGAAGTGTCGAATCGTCTGTCAGGACCGGTGTGCCGCTTTCCAGGGCGCAGGCAATGACCATGTTGTCGAACCCGCTGGCCTTGGTCTTTATGGCTGTTGTAATGGACCTGTCCAAGATGTCAGTGTCGGATAGGACCCGCTGAGAGTACTTCCTGACCTTCTCCACAGCCCGCTCGGCATATTCTTCCTTGTTTGTCAGTCTGGAGATAACCGCCGCAGTCTCAACTAACACGAAGGACGGGATATACATATGTCTCCGCCTCCGAATCACATCTTCAAAAAGTCTGAGGGCCTTCTTGTGTATCAAAACCTGCTCTTCGTAGATATTGTCAGGCTTTTTTCTACGGGGAGGGGCCAGGGCCTTAACAATCACACTTGAATCAAAGGTCAGCCTCTCCGGGAGGTTAGCCATAGCTCCCCTCTCGCATCTTCCTGATAATAGAGGTGGAATCTTCCGGGTCAACCCTATGTTTCTTTATGGCAGAGACCAATTTTTTGGTATCCTCTACCTCTTCATTCGGATCATATTTCGGTTTGCTCCGGACCATCTCCAGAATAGAGTGAAGTTCTTGGTCCAGAAGGGCCAGCTTCCGCTCGATTTCTGAAATCATGGTTATAATTCAGCCTATAAGAATAAATAATTTTTGAAGCAATATCTAGGAAGAAAAAGGGTGTGTCTTGCGGGCCAGCTCATCGCCCTGATAACAGCCACCGGCGAGGTCCAGCCGTGTTCGTATTTCC
>JAADFM010000099.1 GCA_013152845.1 Methanobacteriota archaeon
GAGCTTCCACTTTGCCCTGAACAACTACGTCTACAAGGACAACCGCATCCCGCCAAGGGGCTTCACCAACGCCGAGTACCAGGCCAACGGGGTCTACATCGTAGGCGCAGAATATGCCGACGGCCAGAACTGGGATGTCACCACATACACTATCCCGGAAGGTGCGGTGAGGGCCGAGGTCCGCCTCATGTACCAGACCACGACAAAGGACTTCGTCGAGTTTCTGAGGGACGAGAACAGGGGTAATAAGTTTGACGTAAACGGCGCGGGCCGGAGGATATATGAGATTTGGGAGAAGACCGGAAAGGCCGAGCCCGTGACCATGGCTAGTGCTGTCATTGAACTGTAACGGACGGAGGAAAGGATATGGCGAAATGGAGATGCACGGTATGCGATTACATCCACGAAGGGGACGAACCTCCGGAGGAATGTCCCGTTTGCGGGGCGCCGAAGAGCGCCTTCGTCAGGGAAGAGGACTGAGATAGGGTGATGTGATGGCGGTAGAGGAGTTCAAAGACGGGGTGACCATCCGCATCGACTGCGAAAAGTGCGACGGATGCGGGGACTGCGTTGAGATATGCCCCACCGAGGTCTATAAGCTGGTGGAGAGCAGGGCCGCAGCCCCGAATATCGGTGAGTGCATTGAGTGCTGCGCCTGCGTGGAGGTGTGTCCGGAAGGGGCCATCGAGCACGATGCGTGTTAATTTGCCCCTTCCAATATCTCTTCAATCTTCTGCTTCAGGTGGTCCTTGGGCAGGGCTCCCACAACGCCCCCGATGGGCTTTCCCTGGTGGAAGATGCCCAGGGTGGGGATGCTCATGACACCGTACTTTATGGCGAGTTCCTGGTTGTGGTCGGTGTTGAGCTTTGCGAACCTGAGGCGTCCCTTGTACTCGGAGGAGAGCTCCTCGAATACAGGGGCCACCATCCGGCAGGGACCGCACCACTCGGCCCAGAAGTCCACTATGACAGGGAGCTCGGAGTTGAGGACCTCCTCTTCCCAGTTCTCCTGATTGGCTTCGAACAGGTTTTCTTTTGTTTCCATGCCAATGGGAGGGGCGGGTAACATGGTAAAGAATATTTGTGTTAGGTTGTTCAACATATACGAACTAAAAGGTTTTATAGCCCCCCGGCCATATTACTCCCATGGGCGTTGTAGAGGAGATGATGGATGGGGTTGCCGGCATGGCCAGGGAGCACAGGCTCACCCGGGAGGGCCCCTATGCGGTGGGGAGCGCATTTTTTGAAGTCGGGCAGTATGAACCCGTCTGGCAGGCGGTCCGGACCGTGGCGGAGGGATATGCGGCCCGGGGGGAGCTCATCGTGGGGGAGATCTCGGGAGGCAGGATTACCGATTCCGGGACGAGCAGCTTCGAGGTCATAAGGGGCAGGTTCGCTGAGCTGTATATCTATGAAGAAGCCGAGGCGGTGTTCATCAGGCTGTACCACCTGAGCTCGAAGGAGCGGGAGTGGGTGGCCCTCTATGTGGATGATAATAAGGAGACTCCCTGGTGGCCCAGGGAGGAGAGAGGTGGGGTTTGAGGTTGGAGGTATCCTCCCCCCGTCTGAGAGGCAAACCCGGTCAAGATATATTACAAAAACTCATATATATAGTTTTGCATTATTACGAATTTCACCACGATTTGTCCAAATCCGTGCACAACCGTCATTCCAGGACCCGGGCCACGGACCCCTCCGAGATGTTGTACTTATCGGCCAGGCCGGCGTTTATCTCGAGGACGTAGGAAACCGGCCTTTTCGGCCTGTAGTTTGGGCAGTCGTTGGAACTGCAGGGGGGGACGTCACGGGTGACATCCACCACCTCCCAGTCCTGGTTGAGCCATATGATGTCCACCGGAAAGGCCATCCCCTTGGTCCAGAAGCTGTAGTAGCCCTCCCTGCTGAATACAAAGAGGCTCCCGGTGGAGTCGTCTATCTCCTGCCTGCCCGTAAGGCCCTTTCCGAGCTCGAGGGGGCTGTCCATGACCAGGACGGAGAACCTCGCACCGCTTTCGAATTCCAGCACGGCCCTGTCCGGGCCCCCGAAGTAGGCGGACTTCGCAAGGAGGATTCCAAGGAGCACCAGTGAGATGAGAACCGCTTTTTTCATCCTCCCTTGCCAGCAATCCTCACCATGGGAAAGATTTATATATCAGCAGATAGTGCTAATCTGTGCCATGCTAACAAATGACACGGAGGAAGGACAATGACGTACATCGGAAAATCTGTAAGGCTGGAGAGAATAATGAACCGCAAGACAGGCAGGACCATCATCGTGCCCATGGACCACGGTGTCTCTTCAGGCCCCATCGCCGGCCTGGAGGACATGCCCACCGCCATAAACAACGTGGCCGAGGGCGGGGCCAATGCCGTCCTGGTCCACAAGGGCATCATCAGGCACGGCCACCGGGGATACGGCAAGGACATAGGCCTCATCATGCACCTCTCAGGGAGCTCGTCCCTGGCCCCGGACCCCAACAAGAAGGTGCTGGTGGGCACCATCGAGGAGGCCATAAAGCTCGGGGCCGATGCCGTGAGCATCCATGTCAACGTGGGGGCAGAGAACGAGGCCGAGATGTTCAGGGACCTGGGTGCGGTCTCCGAGAAGTGCATGGAGTGGGGCATGCCCCTCATCGCCATGATGTACCCCAGGGGGAAGAAGATCGCGGAGAAGGGTGGGGAACACAACGTGGAGGTGGTCAAGCACGCCGCCCGGGCCGGGGCAGAGCTCGGGGCGGACATCATAAAGACCAACTACACCGGGGACCCCGACTCCTTCAGGGAGGTTGTCCGGGGATGCCCCGTGCCGGTGGTCATCGCCGGGGGACCGAAGATGGAAACCGAGCGGGACGTCCTCCAGATGATAAAGGATTCCGTGGACGCAGGGGGTGCCGGGACCTCAATTGGCAGAAACGTTTTTCAGGCAAGAGACCCAACACGGATGGTGAGCGCCATGTCCAAAATCGTCCACGGGGGCGCAGATGTTGAAGAAGCCATGAGGGAACTGTGATGGGAAGATTCTTCTGGGTCGACTGTACAGCCGGAGAGGGGTGGGACCAGCGCAAGCTCCTCCTCACCACCGCCCTGGAATCCGGGGCCGCTGCCGCGGTGGTGAGACCCGAGGACGTGGAGAGGGCCCGGAAGCTGGGCGATATAGAGCTCTGCGTGCCGTGGCAGTCCGGGTTCAGGGACACCGGGGCCGACACGGTCCTGGTGGGCAGGCCCGGCGAGGGCCAGGCCGAGGAGCTGCCGGAGGGTCTCGAGGATGCCCTGGACCTGGAGCGCATAAGGGAGGTGAAGGATGCGGGGATGAAGGCCTGCGGATACGTGGAGATAAAGAGCAAGGCCCACGAGAGGCTAGCGGCACTGGAGGCAGGGGATGCCGATTACATCCTGGTGGTGGGCCAGGACTGGACGGTCATACCCCTGGAGAACCTCATCGCCGAGCTCCAGAAGGAGGAGGTGAGGGTCATGGCCGGGGTGCGCTCCGCCCAGGAGGCCCGCCTGGCCTTCGAGACCCTGGAGGTGGGGGTGGACGGGGTGGTGCTCTTCACCCCGGACGCTGACGAGATAAAGCAGGTCTCGGAGCTGGTGACCGGGGAGAAGCTTGAGCTGGTCCCCGCAAAGGTGGTGAACCTCAGGCAGGTGGGCATGGGGGACCGGGTATGCGTGGATACCGCCTCCCTTCTGAAACTGGGCGAGGGTATGCTCATCGGGAGCCAGTCCTCGGGCCTCTTCCTGGTCCATTCCGAGACCCTGGAGACCGAGTACGTGGCCTCCCGTCCGTTCAGGGTCAACGCGGGTGCG
>JAADFM010000100.1 GCA_013152845.1 Methanobacteriota archaeon
GCTGGTAGAGGTTTTCGTCGCCCCAGCCAGTGCTGTTAGCCCAGGCGTAAAGCGTGTAATCGCCGTCCTCAAGGGTTATTTGTCGAACCCCGGTTTCCGTTCCATCGAAGGTAATGGCGTTCGTCCATTTGTTCCGTACGTAGGTTAGCTCCCCGGTCGCCCACCTATCCCTGGAACGGTCATACACGCGATACCAGATAGTATCAAGGTCCACATCCGAATAATCGATGGATACCTCTATATCTCCCGGTTCATAGGTTCTCTCCTCAGGGGAGGCTATGGAAATTTGCGGGGCAACCATGCCAATTCTCTCTGCCTTATAGAACCATTTTCCATGGTCCTCCTTTCCCCCAGTTACCCCTTTTACCCCAAGCTGCCAGACAACTTTGCCGTTGGGTGTAACTTCAAGAATCTTTGGGCCTCCATGAACCAGAGCTCCTCCGGCAATCAGAGTATTACCGTTCGGCAGTCTATCGGCATCCCTAATTCCTATCAATCCGGGTTTTCCAAACTGCCAAACAACCTCTCCAGTCTTCCGGTCCACTTCTACCACCCGGGGCTTTATTACCCGGGAGTTAGGTCTGCCGTGAAGGGCGATGAGGATATTGCCATTGGGAAGGACCTCCGGTTCGTGCGGTTCTATACCAAGAATCCCCCAGTCAAAGGACCAAACAACTGACCCCTGGGGGTCCACCTCAACTGTGAGATTGAAATTTCTTAGGTTAATCAGGGTGTTGCCGTTCGGGAGCCTGGTTACCGCGTTAGCATGGGTCCAACCCTCATCATAAACATCTTTATATGGGGTCTTGTAAAAGTGGTCTCTGGCGTACCAAGTCCAGACAATCTCTCCTTTGGGATTTACTTCCTTCACTTGTGCATCATCTATCTGGTCATTACCGCCAAATACCACGAGAGTATTGCCATTTGGCAGACGGTCTGCGTCGTGGGACACCTTCTTATCCAAATATGACCAGACGATATTGCCGTTGCGATCAATCTCATACACCCCGTTAAGAGGTAATAAAAACAATATGTTATTGTTCGGCAGCAACTCCACATCAAACCCGGGATTAGTATATCGCCTCAAATTTTCCGGTAGCACATATTCCCAGACAATCTCCCCCAGCATATTCACCTCTATTATTCTGGGCCTGCCAGGGTTGTGGTAGTCTGCAAATAACGTAGTGCCGGTCCAAGTCATCTCCGGATTATAGATGTCGACATAGATATCCGGGTCCACGGTACCCTCTGGAATAGCGCCTACTTCCCCATAACCCGGGACCATACAAATCAGAGCCAGAAAGGCTAAGATAAGAACCCTGTGCATCTTCTTAACTCTTATAATCTTATCTTTATTGCAAACTTGCAAACCCAATATTTAAAACCTTTTATTGAGGCTGGCGGGGTGAAGTTCAGACAACTTAGAATAACCGACCCTGGTCCGTTTATTCTCGACGTCATCCCCACCACACCTATGGAGAGATGTTTTTCACCCAAGCCTCAGCTTCTTCACGCACTCGCTTCCCAGGGGCCATCCGGGGACCTATTCTAGTTCTCCTACCGCTTTTTTAATCCGCTCCAGGAATCTCTCGGCGTCCTCTATCACGGCCTCTGCCTCTTCTCTTGAGAACCGGGCGGAAAAATCGTAATCGCTCATCTCCCTCTTTTCCATGGCGAACCTCAGAGCCTTTCCATAGAGGTCTTCGATTTCTTTCTCCTTTACTACCTCCAGCCCGAAGGCCATCAATGTTCCCCTGTGGCTTTTTGGATAGATCTCCTTTATGGCAAGTAGAGACTTTGCGGAGTGGTACATCGAATAATACGCCCTGCTGATGGCATCCCGGTAGTATCCTCCCTCTAGGAGGTATTTGGCTGCTCCGAGCTTCTCTTCTGCTAGGGCCAGCTCTTCTGCAATACTCTCTTTCACGGGACGGCCTCCCCGTATCTCTCAACCTCTCGCATGAAGGGTGTGGCCAGCCTTCTGCCTCTTTCGAACTCCTCCCTGGAATATACTTTTGGAGAGATGTCCACGGAATATTTCAAAAGAAGGTCAAAGGCTATCCCTGATATCTCCCTTTCCATTTCCAGGTCCCGAGTTTTTGCGACCACCAGTACGTCGATATCGCTTTCTACCCCATAGTCCCCCCGGGCATAGGACCCGAAGAGAATTATCCTCTCTATTCTCTCCCCATATCTCTCCCTCAACTGGTGCACAAACTCATCCAGGGCCTTTTTTCGGTTATCCATGATATTAACTGTGCCGAAATATCATAAATAGATGTCTACTATGTATATGATTCACCCAAGCCTCAGCTTCTTGACGCACTCGCTTCCCAGGGGCCCCACCTGCCAGTCCTCCAGGACGATGTAGTGGCACGAGGTTATCCTCCGGCCGCAGCGGATGCAGTGGTCCTGGCACGCCTTCCTGACCCTCCCGGGGTAGTCGAAACCCCATTTCCCCGGCCTGCCCTTCTCCACTATCACCAGCCTACCGCCCTCCCTCTCTATCAGGCCCTCTGCCAGCCCCCTGGCGATGACGGCCTTGATGTTCTCCGGCACCTTCGTCACCAGCTCGATGATGTCGGTGGCCTCCTTCACCGAGAGTGTCCTTCCCCCGGCGGCCATGAGGAGCTGGAGGGCACGGCTGACCTTCTCCTCGGCGGGCACTCTCACACCCCCGCCCTCTCCAAGACCGCCGGCACGGCCTCCTTCCAGCCCAGGGTCATGAGGTTGACGCCCCGCACGCCTTTCATGCCCTTCAGTTCGTGGATGGCCTCGGCAGCCATCTCCACGGAGAGCGCGCCCGCGTCCTCTGCGCCTTCCAGTCTCTCCATCACGTCATCGGGTACATAGGCCCCCGGCACCCGCTCCCTGAAGAACCGGGCCGCCTTGGTGCTTCGGAAGACCATGACCGACGGTATCCACGGGATGTCGGTTCCGGCATCCCCCAGGAATCCCTCGAATCCCTCCACATCGAAGACCGGCTGGGTCATGACAAATCCCGCCCCGGCCTCCAGCTTGTCCTCCAGGCGCCTGATATGGAGCTCACCCGGCTCGGCCCAGGGGTTGAAGACACAGCCAGGGAAGAGGCCGGGTATGGAAGATGCAATCTCCAGGGCAGAGACCGAATCCACGTCGAAGACAGGCTTTGCCCCCGGCTCCTCGCCGTGGAGGGGGTGGTCCCCTGTGACGATTAGGCAGTTCTCAATCCCCATGGCAGCGGCACCCAGGAGGTCCGACCTCAGGGCGATTCTGTTGCGGTTGGCACAGGCCAGGTGCATGACAGGCTCGATTCCCTCATCCAGAAGGAGGCGCGAGAGGGCCAGTGGCGAGGACCTGGCCATACCCCTGGGGCTGTCCGGCACCCCCACGGCGTCCGCATACCCCGACAGATACCCGGCCTCCTCCAGGAATCCCCGGGCATCCCCTCCCCTCGGCAGGGACGCCTCGGCAGTGATGACAAAGCCTTTTTCGATTCTCTCCCTAAAGGCCACTTTTCCTCCTCCTCTGGGATATCTCCACCCACACGCAGTCCCTCTCCCCGGCCCGCCCGGAGCTTGACAGGCCGCACTTTCCCCCTGTGGCGGCGTCTCCGCAGGGGCCTGAGGCCATACCCTTGGGGCAGCGGGCAAGCGGGCAGATGCCCCCGGTGAGGTGTAGGATGCAGTCCCCGCAGAGGGCGCATCCTTTCAGGAATTCGCCCTTCCTGGGATAGACCCCAAGGAACAGGGTATTGGTACCGGGGAGGACCCTCAGTCCCTTCCGCCTGTGGATTATGGCCTGGCATCCGGCACCGCAGGCCAGCACTAGGTCCCCGTGGCAGGGGGGTATGGCGT
>JAADFM010000101.1 GCA_013152845.1 Methanobacteriota archaeon
TGTAGCCGAACAGCCCTGTGTCGATGCATATCAGCCGCCCGGTGAACCTCCAGGTCCCGTCCCCCACCTCCTCCGGGGCGAGGGTCACTGCCCTGCCCCCTGATATCCCGCCGTGGTGGTCCAGCCTCCCGTAGTAGACCTCCACTGCGACGTCCTCCGGGCTCAGCTCCCCGAGCTCCACCTCGACCTCCACGTGGAGTTCGGTCCCGACTTTCAGTTCCCGGCTGGGGCCGGTGCTCACGCGGCCTATCCTTATCCCGTCCCAGGCCTTTCGGACCCGTTCCTTCCATGCGGCCAGGGCCCGGGCCTTCTCCATGTCCCTGTCGGCCAGGGCGTTGTACCTCTCCAGGGCGGGCCGGTAGAGTCTCTCGTAGTATTCGATGAGCATCCTGTCGGTGCAGTAGACCGGGCACAGTTCCTTCATGGACGCCTTCATCTTGTGGATCCAGCCCCTGGGGATGCCCTCCTCGTCCCTGGCATAGAAGAGGGGGACCACCTCCTTCTCCAGGAGGTCGTAGATGGCGTTGGACTCAACCTCGTCCTGGTACTCCTGGTCCTCGTAGACCTCCCCCTTGCCCACGGCCCAGCCCACCTCGGGGTCGTAGGCCTCGTCCCACCACCCGTCCAGGGTCCCCATGTTCAGGATGCCGTTGGCCGCTGCCTTCATGCCGGAGGTACCGCTGGCCTCCAGGTTCCTCAAGGGGGTGGCAAGCCAGATATCGCACCCCTTCACCATCTGGCGGGCCACGAAGGCGTCGTAGTCGGCGATGAAGACCACCTTACCCCAGAAATCCGGGTCCCGGGTGATATGGATGACCTCCTTTATGATGTCCTTGCCCTGCTGGTCCTGGGGGTGGGCCTTCCCGGCGAAGATGAGCTGGACGGGCCGCTGGGGGTCGGAGAGTATCCTCTTCAGCCGCTCCCGGTCCCTGAGGATGAGGGTGGCCCTCTTGTAGGCGGCAAAGCGGCGGGCGAACCCGATGGTCAGGGCCCTGGGGTCCAGGACGGTCTCGGCCCGGTCCTGGTCGGCCCTGGGCATCCCCCGCATCCTGAGCTGTTCCCTGAACCTCTTCCTGGCCAGCTCCACGAGGTTCTGGCGCCGCCTTTCGTGGGACTCCCAGAGGTCCTTTTCGGGTATCCGGTCCACCCCCTCCCAGAGCTCTTCCCTGTGGGGTGTCCTGGCCCATGCCGGGCCCAGATACCGGTCGAAGAGCTGGCTCATCTCCCTGGATACCCAGGTCCGGTAGTGGACGCCGTTGGTGATGTGCGTGATGGGCACCTCGTCCACCGGGACGCCGGGCCAGACGTCCTTCCAGAGGGAGCGGGAGACCCTGCCGTGGAGCCTGCTGACCCCGTTGATGCCGGCGGAGAGCTTAAGCGCCAGCACCGCCATGGAGAACTCCCCGTCCGGGGCCCCGTCCCCAGGGCTGCCCAGGGCCAGGAAGGTCTCCCTCGGGATGAGCTCGTAGAAGGAGGAGAAGTACTTGTCAATGAGCTCATGGGGGAAGACGTCGATGCCTGCCGGGACCGGTGTGTGAGTGGTGAAGACGTTGCCGGCCCGGGTGAGCTCGAAGGCCTCGGGGTAGGAGAGGCCCCGGCCTTCCATGTAGTTCCGGATGCGCTCAAGGGCCGAGAAGGCCGAGTGCCCCTCGTTCATGTGGTAGACCTTGGGGTCTATCCCCAGGGCGCGGAGGGCCCGCACGCCCCCCATGCCGAGCAGGATCTCCTGTTTGATGCGCATCTCCCGGTCCCCGCCGTAGAGCTGGGCCGTGATGCCCCGGTCCTCCCAGGAGTTCTCCGGGATGTTGGTGTCCAGGAGGTAGAGGGGGACCCTTCCCACCTGGACCCTCCAGACCTGGGCGTGGACCACCCGGCCGGGCATCTCCACCGAGACCTTCACCGGGCTGCCCCCGGAGTCGGTCTCCAGGATGAGGGGCATGTTGTAGAAGTCGTTTACGGGATAGGTCTCCCCCTGCCAGCCCTCCACGTTGAGGTACTGCTTGAAGTACCCGAGCTGGTAGAGGAGCCCAACTCCAACCAGGGGCAGGCCCAGGTCGCTGGCGGACTTGAGGTGGTCCCCGGAGAGCATGCCCAGCCCCCCGGAGTAGAAGGGCAGGCACTCGGTGATGCCGAACTCCATGGAGAAGTAGGCGATGAGTGGCTCCCCGGCGTCCTCCCCGTACCAGGTCGGGGCGGACATGTACTCCTGGAACTCCCCCCACACCCTGTCCAGCTGGGCCAGGAACTCCTGGTCAGCGGCCAGCTCTTCCAGGCGTTCCTGGGGGATGTTGCCGATGACCTTGACGGGGTTGTGGTAGAACTCCTCCCAGAGCTTGGGCTCTAGGCGCTGGAAGAGGTCCACCGCACCCCAGTTCCAGGACCACCAGAGGTTGTAGGCCAGCTCCTCCAGGCGCTTGAGCTCCTCGGGGAGGTTGGGCCCTACCTTGAATGTGTTGACGGGTTTGATGTCCATGAAGGTCTCCACATACTTATCTTTTGAGAGATGTAAAAACCTTTCGCAGTAGATTTCCGACGTTATGGGGGCGGTATAGGTCATGCCCAGCTTTGAAGAGCAGATAAGGGCCATCGAGGAGGAGATACGCAGGACCCCCTACAACAAGGCCACCCAGCACCACATCGGCCGCCTCAAGGCCAAGATTGCAAGGCTCAAGGAGGAGGCCGAGAAGAGGGCCCAGGCATCGGGGGGTGCCAGGCCCGGCTACTCCATCAGGAAGGGCGGGGATGCCACGGTGGTCCTGGTGGGCTTCCCGTCTGTTGGCAAGTCCACCCTCTTGAACCAGCTGACAAACGCCGAGTCCGAGGTGGGCTCCTATGATTTCACCACGTTGAGGGTCGTGCCGGGCATGATGGAGTACGAGGGGGCGAGAATCCAGGTCCTGGACGTGCCGGGCATCGTCCACGGGGCGGCCTCGGGCCGGGGCAGGGGGCGGGAGGTCATCGGCGTCATGCGGAGCGCAGACCTGGTGCTGTTCGTCATCGACGTCTTCAACCTGGAGCAGTACCGGGTCCTGGCAGGGGAACTCTACAATGCGGGCATGCGCCTGGACGCACGGCCCAGGGACGTCAAGATAAAGAGGAAGGCCCGGGGGGGTCTGACCATCTCCAGCACCGTGGAGCTCAGGAAGATTGACGAGAAGACCGTAAAGGCCATCCTGGCCGAGTACCGCCTCCACAACGCGGACGTCATCTTCAGGGAGGACGCCACCCCCGACGAGTTCCTGGACGTCCTCACCGGCAACCGGGTCTACGTGCCCTCGGTGGTGGCGTTGAACAAGGTGGACCTGGTCAAGGAGGACTATCTGGCCGAGGTGAGAAAGGAGATACCCGAGTTCATCCCTATCTCGGCCGAGGAGGGGACCAACCTGGAGGAGCTGAGGCGGGCCATATACAGGAAGCTGGACTTCATCCGGGTCTATATGAAGCCCCAGGGGGAGAAGGCCGACCTGGAGGAGCCCATGGTGGTCATGCGCGGCTCGACCATCGCGGACATCTGCGACCGCCTCCACCGGGACTTCCGCCCGAAACTTCCGCTACGCCCGCATCTGGGGCAGGTCCGCAAAGTTCGCAGGCCAGCGGGCCGGGCTGGGGCACGTCCTCGAGGACGGGGACATCGTGAGTATCGTCATCAGGAAGTGACGTTGGGCGGGCTCACGTAGAATAGACATCGGTTGCGTTCATATCAAAAACAGTAAGTATCTCTTCACCAGGAATGGCATAGGAGCCAGTAATATCAGCAATATTGGGCCACAGACGCCCTTGTTCTTTTCTTCGAAGATTATCTCAGGAATTGCCTGCTGGTTCTCCCAAAAAACGGAGTTGCTTTCAATCCTATCCGGAGTTACATCAGAACTCACAAATCGATATCCCTGGGGTAGTTCAACCTTCAATGTCGAGACATCATCAAGATTCCCACCAAAGTCCCGACTTTCGATTGTATACCTACCTCCATCTGCGTTCACGATTTTAGTATCAAAAGTCACCAATAATGTCGGCGAGGCCGTGATGGAAAGGTTTTCCACACTTCCGAATACCCCTGCCATTTGATCCCTGTAAATCCCTTTGACCTCATCCGACCCTATTATCGCCCTGGCCTCTGGCCCCAGGGCCTGCCCGGAATCAATGGTGACATGTACTGAAAAATCATCCCTGACCGTCAGGGTCATCTCAGAGCCCGATGCGGCCCAGCAGGGCGAAATAAAAAGAAAATAGGCAGTTAACAGCACAAAGATAGTTTTGGCCATGGGAGATACTCAACGGTGTGATATTAATATTTTCTGACTCCGAGACCATGGTGCCGTTGTCGTCGTAGAAGAAGTTGGTGGTCTGGGCGGAGGATGCCGGGGTCATTGTGAATTCTTCACTGGTTCAATTAACTGTTCTTTCAACCTTAAAAAGAGGACAAATAATACTAGACCTACAAAATTCACTCCTACTCTTAAAAATAGCCAATCTCCCTTCATAAAAAAAGTATTGTGGAACTCAAAACCAATTTGAAGAAAATATGATATATTAAATGTAGGAGTGCTTATCTGAATTATTGGAATTTGTAATGCCGCCCAAATTAATGAAAGATACCACCCTAATTTATCTCCCTTAAACAATAAAAATACAGCGATAACTCCCATAAAAGAGACTCCGACTGTAAAGAAGAATAAAAGTTGAGAGGGTTGTAAATTCCGTAGGAACAGGTATATAAATCCTATAAAAGAAAAAATACTGACAGCAAATTCATACCAAACAATTATTTTCGAAATCGCCTTCGGGAAACTGTTTTTCAAAAGTATCATCCCCTTGACAACGTGATAATTTTGAGAATTACATAGGCAACGATAATATAAATAATAGATACTGAAGTAGCAATAATTCTAAATTTAGTATGGGATCTAATCGCTCGAATAACTTCAATAATCCATATAACAAATAAAGTTACCACATAAAAATTTTGAAGGGGAATCATTTTACTGATAGATGTTGCTTGGATATAA
>JAADFM010000102.1 GCA_013152845.1 Methanobacteriota archaeon
GTACCCGGGCCTCCAGGCTCTCCGGCCGCAGGTCGTTCCTGAAGCGGTGGGTGAGGATGCAGGCGGCCACCTCCTGCGCAAACCCGGCATCAAAACCCCTCTCCAGGAGGAGTCGGCACGCCACATCCGCCGAGGCCGCGGCATGGTCCTCGACCTCCCCCCGGTCCTCGGCGCCTCTCTCGATATCGTGGAGCAGGGCGGCGAACCTCACCACCTCCGGGTCCGCGCCTTCCTCCCCGGCAATCCTGCCGGCCAGGCGCAGGACCCGCTCCACGTGGTCGAAGGAGTGGGCCCCGCCGGCCTCCATCCTCTCCTTCGTGTGGCGGTAGAGCTCCCGGAAGGCGGCATCGGCGTCCATATGCTGAAATCCACCAACACTTTTAAAAGGTTTCTTGTAGATTCCTATGCCGGGTATTCACATGAAAGTCAGCATCATCGGAGCAGGCAGGGTGGGCTCGACCGCCGGTTTTGCCCTGGTGGAGAGGGGACTGGTGGACGAGCTGGCCCTGGTGGACATCGCCGGCGACCTGGCAAGGGGCGAGGCCCTGGACATATTCCATGGCTCATCGGCCACCGGGAAAAGGGTGAAGCTAGAGGGCTCAAGCGACTATTCCATAACCGCTGACTCCGACCTTGTCATCGTCACCGCTGGGATTAGAAGGAAACCAACCCAGAGCCGGCTGGACCTGGTAGAGACCAACGCGGGGATAATGAAGGACATCGTCAAGAACCTGAAGGAGCACAGCGGGGACTCCATCCTCTTTGTGGTGGCCAACCCCGTGGACATCCTGACCAACGTGGCCCTCAGGACCTCAGGTTTTCCCAAGGAGAGGGTCTTCGGCCTGGGGACCCTCCTGGACACCATCAGGCTCAGGAGCCACATGATGGAGGCCTTCGGTGAAAGGGGAAAGGGGATAGATGCCATGATAATCGGGGAGCACGGGGATACCATGCTGCCGGTATTCCGGGGTTTTGAGGGAACGGGCATCTCCTATCAGGAGCTCGAGGCGGTATTCAACGAGGTAAGGGATGCAGCCGTCAGGGTCATCGAGATGAAGGGGGCCACCTTCTTCGCCCCCGCGATGGCCATATCCATGGCGGTGGAGGCCGTGGCCCGGGACACCGGAGAGGTCATGCCCCTGTCGGTCTACCAGGAGGAGCACGACTTCTGCATAGGCCACCCGGCCAGGGTGGGCAGGGACGGGGTGCGCTCGGTGGACTTCACCCTCACAGACAGGGAGCAGGAGGCCTTCGGCCGTTCCCTGGAGACACTCAGGGGTATCCTGGAGAAGGTACTCTAGCCCTTCTTCTCGCGCAGGTATCGGTCCATGGCCATGGCGGCCCTCCTCCCTGCACCGATGGCACCGGCCACAATGCCCGGCCCGGTCACGCAGTCGCCCCCGGCGAAGACCCCCTCCCGGCTGGTCTGGCAGCTCCCCCGGCTGGCCCTGATGGTCCTCCTCCGGGTGAGGCGGACACCTTCCTTCTCGACCCAGGATACGTCGGGGTACTGGCCGATTGCCAGGATGACGCTGTCCACCGGGATGGTGAACTCCGAGCCCTCCACGGCCACCGGCCTGCGCCTCCCCGAGGCGTCGGGCTCCCCCAGCTCCATGCGGATGCACTCCAGGGCTTCCACGGACCCGCCCTCTCCCAGGACGCATACCGGGCTGGTGAGGTAGCGGAATCTCACCCCCTCCCTCTCAGCGGCCTCCACCTCCTCCCGGTAGGCGGGCATCTCCTTCTCCGAGCGCCGGTAGAGGACCGTTACCTCCCGGGCCCCCACCCTCAGGGCGGTCCTGGCCGCATCTATGGCGGCGTTGCCCCCGCCTATGACCGCCACCCTCCTGCCGAGCCTGGGCCTCATGCCCTGGTTGACCGCCTCCAGGAAGGCGATGCCGTAGTGGACCCCGTCGAGGTCACTGCCCCCCAGGTCCAGCCGGACCGGCACGTGGGCCCCCACCCCGATGAAGACCGCATCGTGGTCCAGCTCGTCGATGGAGCCGACCCTGGTCCCGGTCCTTATCTCCACGCCGAGGCCCTTTATGAAGTCTATCTCCTCCTGGACCAGGGCCTTGGGGAGCCTGAACTCCGGGATGCCCACGGCCAGCATCCCCCCGGGGACCTCCATCTCCTCGTAGATTGTAACCCGGTGGCCTCTGAGGGCGAGGTGGTAGGCGAGGCTCAGCCCGGCAGGCCCGGAGCCGATGACGCCCACCGTCCTGCCGGTTGGGCTGCCCGGCTCTATCCCGAGCTCCTTCGGGTCCACGGCCCAGGCCGCAAAACCCTTGAGCCCCGAGATGTTGATGGCGCGCTCCTTCCTGCCCTTCAGGCACTCCCCCTGGCACGGGTGGGGGCATACCATGGCGCAGGTCCTCGGGAGGGGGTTGTCCCTCATGATAATCCGCAAGGCCTCCTTGAAATCCTCCCTGGCTATGGCATCCACGTAACCCGGCACGTCCTGTGGTATGGGGCAGGCGGGGATGCACCTGGGCTTCTTGCAGGAGAGGCACCTGCCGGCCTCGGCCACCGCTTCGTCTTCGGTCAGTCCACGGGGGTCTTCCATGGAGATACTGTCCTTGGGCGGGGGTTATTTAACTTTATCTCACAAAAACAACTTTTTTATTGCCGGATGGTCTATGTTGTCCTGATGAACCCCTACCTCGCCCTGCCATTCCTCTCCCTCCTGCTCAACGGGACCCTGGGATGCCTCGTATACAGAAAGAACCCCAGGGGCAGGGCCAACCGGATATTCCTCCTCTTCACCTCGTCAATCGCCCTTTGGAGCCTTGCGGCCCTCGTCTTCGAGGGCACCTCTTTTCACCCATGGCTATTCACCCGCCTGGTCTTTCTCGGGGTAATCCCCCTGCCCGCCATCTTCCTGCACTTCACCTACGCCTTCCCCAGGCCTAGGCCGGTGGACCGGCGGTTGAAGGCGGTCTTCTACGCCCCGTCCGCTTTCTTCACCCTCCTCCTCTTCACCGACTACCTGGTTGCCGGTACCAGGGAGACCCCCTGGGGCCCGGACATCGTGGCAGGTGGGGCCGGCCCCTTCCTCTTCCTCTACTTCGTGCTCTACACCGGGGCCGCCTACCTCAACCTCTACAACAGCCTGAAGGCCACCTCCTCCAGGAGGGTGAGGCAGCAGGTCATGTACCTGGTTGCAGGCACCGGCATCTTCTTCGTGGCAGGAAACGCCGTCTATGTGGGCAACCTCATCATGGGCATGGAGGTCCCACCCCTGGCGGAGCTGAGCTCCATCGTGATGGCGGGGTTCATGACCTACGCCATCTTCAGGGAGGACCTCCTGGACATCGATGCAGGGGTGGAACGCTTGGCGCCCCTGAAAAAGCGGCCTCTGAGGAAGGGCATGTTCTATTTCACCGGCTCGCAAGGCTATTCCCTTTTCGCTGACACGGTGACGTCCCCCTGCCCGGAATGCCCGGTGGAGAGCTTCCCCTGCGAGAGCCAGGACTGCCGGACCTGCCACATCGACTGCCCCTGCAACTTCTGCGACAGGGACAGAATCAAGGACCCCCCGGGACCCGGAGGAGGTGAGGAAGGAGTGCGGCCTGGAGGCCACCCCGGGCTTCAAGCTGGGCCCTGATACCAACATGGACACCATCATGTGGGCCGTAAGGGAGTTCACCCACATCAACAGCCCTTCGGTGGTCCTCTTCGAGTTCGGCCCCGAGGGCTACGGGAACCGGGAAGAGGCCGAGGACCTCGTCCGGCAGATGATACAGGAGATGAAGGAGGACTCCATCCTGGTGGTCTCCGGGGGACCCGAGGGGGCCCTGGAGCCCGTCATGGATGACCTGGTGCAGGAGCTCACCGATACCGTGATTTCCTCACTTGCAAGCCCCCTGATGAGGGACATCCTCAAGTTCGTGGACAGGAAGGGGAAGGTCAGCTTCACGGGCATCCAGGAGGAGCTGGAGGTCTCGCCCCCGTCCAAGCTCAGCTACCACATCGGGAACCTGAAGAAGGCCAGGATGCTCCACCAGGATTCACAGGGCCTCTACGGGGTCACGGGCCTGGGCAGGATGGCGGTCGCCTCCCTCAAGCGCATGGAGGCGGGATACGTGGAGGAGATATCCCTGGGGCGCTGACGGGGTCTTCAGCCCATGTAGCCGAGGGGTTCTGCCTCGACCCTCCTGCGCCTCTCCCTGAACTTCTCGTAGGACTCCTGGACCCCCTTCTCCACGCTGGGGCTCACCCTCTTGAGGGCCTCCTTGAAGTGGCGGTACTCCACCTTCTTCCCGTCGATGTCCTCGCCCCTGTCAAAGGCCTCCCTCAAGGCCTCTATGGCGGCTTCCCGGCACAGGCCTTCCACGTCGGCCCCGGTGAAGCCTTCGGTGTCGTTTAGGAGTGTATCCAGGTCCACGTCCTCGGCCAGGGGCACGTCCCTGGTGTGGACCTTCAGGATCTCCAGCCGGGTCTCGGCATCGGGCAGGGGGACCATGAGGAGGCGGTCGAACCTGCCCGGCCGCAGGAGGGCGGAGTCCAGCAGGTCCGGCCGGTTGGTGGCCGCAAGGATGATGACGTTGTGGAGCTCCTCCAGGCCGTCCATCTCGGTGAGGAGCTGGTCGAGGACCCGCTCCCCCACCCTGGTGCCGTACTCCTGGCCCCGCAGGGACGCCACGGAGTCGATTTCGTCGAAGAAGATGATGGTGGGCGCGCTCTGGCGGGCCTTCTTGAAGGTCTCGCGCACGGCCTTCTCGGACTCGCCCACCCACTTGGAGAGGAGTTCCGGGCCCTTAATGGCGATGA
>JAADFM010000103.1 GCA_013152845.1 Methanobacteriota archaeon
GCGACAAATTCATCTGGGGCTACATCGGCCCGGAGGTCAGCTACCTCATCTACGAGTACCTCTGGTACCCCATGACCTGGGGGGACAGGGCCACCGCCACGGTCTCCATAAAAGTGCCCGAGGGACTGACCGCGGTCTCGGTGGGCGAGCTTGTCCAGGAAGTCACCGAGGGTGGGCAGACCACCTTCACCTGGAGCACGTCCCAGCCCTCCAGGGGGATATCCCTCGCAGTTGCTCATTATGTCCAGAAGAGCATACTCATCTACCCCTACCAGCTGACCGGGTCCTCCTACGGTCCCGGCGGCCACGGGGCCTTCATACCCATCACGTGCTACCTCTTCCCCCAGGATGCCTCCAAGGCCGACAGCCTCCTTGAGAACACCGCCGAAATCCTGGAGAGGTTCTCCCAGAAATTCGACGGCTACCCCTATGACGAGTTCAGGGTAGTGGAGATGCCCAGCTTCTTCTTCGGAGGCCATGGCGACCAGGGTTTCGTGATGGTAAACTCGGTGGCCATCAACCTGGACTCAGAGGAATTCCTGGGTCACGAAATCGCCCACAACTGGTGGGGCTCCCTGGTCTTCGCCGAGGGCAGGCCGGGGCTCAAATCCATCGGAAGCTACAAGCTGGCCGGGCCCAAGGAATCTAACCTCGATTATATGCCCACAAGCGAAAGCCACAACCTCTGGCTCCACGAGGGGTTCGCAACCTACTCCGGCATCCTCTACCTCGAGGAGAGGTACGGCAGGGAGGCGATGCGGGATTCCCTGGACGCCAAGAGGGATGAGTACCTGGCCATGAGGACCAAGTACGGGGACAGGCCCATCGCCCAGATGGAAGAGGAGTACAGCAAGGGGCTGTACCACGCCATCGTCTACAGCAAGGGCGCCTACGTCCTCCACATGCTGAGGTACGTGGTGGGTGAGAACGCCTTCTTCGACATCATGAACACCTACCAGGAAAGGTACAGGGAGAAGAGTGCCACCATCGACGATTTCCAGCAGGTCAGCGAGGAGGTGGCGGGAACGGACCTGGACTGGTTCTTCGACCAGTGGATACGCCAGGTGAGGCTGCCTGACTTCACTGTGGGCGGGGTGGAGGTGACAGATACCCCGACCGGCTACCGGGTGGAGGTGGAAATCCTCCAGACTGGCGATGTGGTCACCACACCCATGGACGTGACCCTCCACACCACGGGGGGAAAGCTGTCCAAGCGCGTATGGCTCCTAAACGACCGCAAGACCGTCACCTTCACCACCACGGCCGAGCCCCTCTATGTCGGGCTTGATGAAGGTGGCTGGCTCCTCGAATCCGATACCGGCAACAACGGGTACAGCCTGGACGGCCGGCTCCCTGGCAACCGGGTCCTGCCCGGCCTCACCGGTGAGACCGCCCTCCTGGCCTACATGGCCGCTGCGGGTCTCCTGCTCTTCTTCCTCAAACGGTCCCTGAGGCCTACCCCCAGAGAAAACTATATTTAATCCCCGGGCATATTGGCCCCCATGAAAGTCATCTTTCTGGGAACCGGCGGGGGCCGGTGGGTCACCCTGACCCAGAGGCTCAGGACCGGGGGGTTCAGAATCCACGGAACCGCCAACATCCACGTGGACCCCGGGCCGGGAGCCCTCCTGGGTCTGCGGGACTTCGGCGTGCCCTTTTCCAAGACCGATGCCCTGGTTGTGACCCACTGCCATCCCGACCACTACACCGATTCCGAGGTGCTCATCGAGGCCATGACCAACGGGGCCACCCTCACCCGGGGGACCCTCCTGGCCAGCGAGAGCGTCGTCAGGGGCTGGGAGGACCTCGGGCCCGCCATCTCCAGGCACCACCTCTCGAGAGTCGAGAACCTCGTTGTGATGGCAGGGGGCAGACAGGCGCAGTTCCACGGCACCAGGATGGAAGGCCTGCCCGCCCACCACCGGGACCCCACGACCTTCGGGTTCAGGCTCCAGATGGACGGCAGCACCATATCCTACACATCGGACACAAGCTACAAAAAGGGGCTGGCCGAGGGCTACAAGGACAGCCGGGTCCTCATCCTCAACGTCATCAGGCCCGGCAGGGACAGGATACCCTTCCACCTCTGCACCGAGGACGCCGTCAAGATCATAAGCGAGGTCGAGCCCGAGCTGGCGGTCATCAACCACTTCGGGATGAAGATGGTGGACGTGGCAGGGAAGGAGGCCGCCAGGGTCAGGAGGGAGACCGGGGTGAAGACCGTGGCCGCCACCGACGGCATGGAAATCGACATCCGAAAAGACATAAATATCGGAAAGCGGCTAACCCATGGCCAGACCAGACTTGTCTGAACAGGCGGTTGAAATGGCTTATGATCACAGAGTTGCAGAGGAGAAATGGCAGAAGAAGTGGGAGGAGTGGGGGATCTACCGCTTCGACCCCGAATCCGACAGGCCCGTCTACTCCATAGACACGCCCCCGCCCACGGTCTCCGGCGCCATGCACCTGGGCCACGCCTTCTCCTACTCCCAGATGGACTTCGTTGCCAGGTACAAACGCATGCGGGGCCACAACCTCTTCTACCCCTTCGGCACCGACGACAACGGCCTGCCCACCGAGCGCCTCATCGAAAGCATCAAGGGCGTCAAGGCCACCGAGATGGACCGGATGGAGTTCATCCAGCTCTGCCTTTCCACCCTGGAGGAGATACGGCCAGAGTTCGTCCAGGGATGGAAGGATATCGGCATCTCCGCCGACTGGGGGCTCTACTATTCCACCATCGACGACCACTGCCGCAGGATTTCCCAGAAGTCCTTCCTGGAGCTCTACAGGATGGGGAGGGAGTACCGCAAGGAGACCCCCTTTGTCTGGTGCCCCACCTGCCAGACCGCCATCGCCCAGGTGGAGATGGAGGACCGGGAGATAAAGTCAAGCTTCAACGACATCGTCTTCAGACTCGAGGACGGCTCAAGCCTTGTCATCGCCACCACCCGGCCCGAGATGCTTCCGGCCTGTGTTGCCGTCTTCGCCCACCCCGAGGACGAGAGGTACAGACACCTCTTCGGCAGTAAGGCCAGGGTGCCGGTATTCGATTTCGAGGTGCCCATCCTCCCGGACGAGAAGGCCGACCCCGGGAAGGGTACCGGCATCGTGATGTGCTGCACCTTCGGGGACATGACGGACATCGAGTGGTACCTGGAGCACAATCTGCCCTTAAAAGAGGCCATCACCCCCGACGGCAGGATGACAGAACTTGCCGGAAAATACCAGGGGATGACCATAAAAGAGGCCAGGGAGAGAATCATCCGGGACATGGAAGAGGCCGGGCTCCTTGTGGGGTCCCGGGACATCACGCACCACGTCAACGTCCACGAGCGCTGCGGCACCGAGATCGAGATTCTCAACACCAAACAGTGGTTCATCCGCTACCTGGACTTAAAAGAGGAGTTCCTCAAGGCAGGGCGGGAGATAAAATGGTTCCCGGAGCACATGCGCAACCGCTACGACAACTGGGTTCACGGCCTGCGCTGGGACTGGTGCATCTCCCGCCAGAGGTAAGAGGTACTTCGGGGTGCCCTTCCCGGTGTGGTACTGCAGGGAGTGCGGCGAGATCAAACTGGCCGAGGAGGAGGACCTGCCGGTGGACCCACTGGTGGACTCCCCTAAGAGCCCCTGCGGGTGCGGCAGCACCGACTTCGAGCCTGAAAAGGACGTCCTGGACACCTGGGCCACCTCATCGCTGACCCCTGACCTGGCCATCGAACTCGTGGAGGACCCCGAGGTCCGAAAGAGGCTCTATCCCATGAGTCTCAGGCCCCAGGCACACGACATCATCACCTTCTGGTTATTCAACACCGTGGTCAAGGGGCTCTTCCACCACAAGGGCATCCCCTGGGAGAACACCATCATAAGCGGCTGGGCCCTGGACCCGGAGGGCAAGAAGATGTCCAAGTCCAAGGGCAACGTGGTGGAGCCCAGGGATGTCATCGAGAAATACTCGGCCGACGGGCTGAGGCTGTGGGCCGCCGGCTCCAAGCTCGGCGAGGACCTGCCCTTCAAGGAGAAGGACCTGGTCACCGCCAAGCGCTTCCTGACCAAGATGTGGAACGCCTCCCGCTTCGCCCTGCCCCAGCTGGAGGAACGGAACAAGGCCTGAGGAACTCCACCCCACCGATGCCTGGATCCTGGCCAAGATGGAGAGGGTCGTGGAAGAAGCGACAGCTTTGTTCGAGGAGTACAAGTACTCCAAGGTTAAAAAGCTGGTGACCAACTTCTTCCTCCACGACTTCTGCGACGACTACCTGGAGATGTGCAAGTTCAGACTCTACAATCCCGAAAGACACGGCGAGGAGAAGCGCAAATCCGCCCAGTTCGCCCTCTACACCGTGCTTTTGAACTCGTTGAAGATGATGGCCCCTTTCATCCCCTTCATCACAGAGGAGATATACCAGGGCTACTTCAGGGAGAGGGAGGGGTATAAGAGCATCCATGTCTCGCCGTGGCCCGAACCCGAGCCGGAGCTTGCCGTGGAGGGTGCGGAGGAGGCCGGGGACGTGGTGGCCTCGGTGGTCTCGGCCCTCAGGCGCTACAAGGCCGAGAAGGGGATGGCCCTGAACGCAAAACTGGCCGGGGTGGAGGTCTATTCCCCCGGGGAAATGGAAGCGGTCCTCCGGGAGGCAGAGGACACCATCGCAGGGACCATGAACATCGAGGTCCTCTCCATCAATACCGGCGAGGCATCGACTGAGGAGAGGGTCACGGAAATCGTCCCGGACTACTCGAAAATCGGCCCTGAGTTCAAGGGGGATGCCAAGGCCGTTGTGGAGTACCTCAAGGGCGCCGACGGGCAGGAGCTGGAGGCCGCCCTAGTTCAGGTTCGAGGCCGCCGGCAGGGAGTTCGTGATAAGGCCCGAGCACATAAAAGAGATGAAAAAGGAGGTCCTCCTGGGAGGCAAGAAGGTGGACGTCATCGAGGTGGAGGGGACCGGAATTAAGGTCATGGTGAGGGGCTAGGGAAAAAACAATTAATCTTTACAATGGTAAGGAATAATTGTAATGTAAGGGTAAAGCAAAATGTATGTAAAATCGAAAGTTACATCCAAATATCAAATCTCCTTACCAAAGGAGCTCAGGAATAAATAAACTGGGCATAGAGAAGGGCGACGATATCATCTTCGAGGGACAGGACGATGAAGTCCGCCTCAGGGTTGAGAAGGCACCAGACCCGGTGGCCGTCCTGGAGGGTATCCTCGAGGGTGCCGATGTCAAGACCCTCAGAGAAAAGGCCGCATCAAAGATGCTCGCCAGGAAGCTGGGGATGGCATGAGGTTCCTTGATGTCGGCGTGCTCCTCTGTGTGGCCCTGAAACAGCCGCGGGAGCATTTCGAGGGTTGCAAAGACCTCCTTACCAGGCTGTCCCCGACTGCCGGGAAAGGGAAGAAAGAAAGGGTGGCAACCACCTTCCTCACCCCTGCAATCTTATACTTCATCCTGGAAAACCGGGAGGACCTCCCCAAGGAAAGGCTGACCCAGGCAATGAAGGCCGTCCAAGGCCTGAACATTAAAATCCTCCCCCTAAAGGACGGCAGGCTGGTGGAAAAGGCCGCGGTTTATGCCGAAAGATATGACATAGACTTTGATGATGCCGTCAATGCCATCGTCATGGAAGAGAACGGTATAAAGGAGATTTATGCCCTGGACAGGGACTATGACAAACTGGAGTGGATAAGGAGGATAGTTCCTCAATAGGTCATGGTGAGGGGCGGCATCTAGAGGGTGGGAAACCTTTAAATATAGTCCCCATAAATGCCCTATGGAGTCTGAAATGGAATTCATAGACAGCTACCGAAACGCCACCTACAACTACTTCCGGTGGCGCACCGAGGCCGAGTTCGTCCAGAAGGTATCCCTGGCCCTGGCCTTCGCGGGGTTGACCGGCCTTGCGGCCCAGGCCAGGCTCTACCTGCCCTTCACCCCGGTGCCCGTTACCGGCCAAGTCTTCGCCGTACTCTTCAGCGCCATCGCCCTGGGCAGGTTCTGGGGTGGGTTCAGCCAGGTCCTCTACGTGGCCATCGGGGCCATGTGGGTGCCATGGTTCGCCCCGAAAGAGGGTGCCCCCATCTTCTCCAAGGGCGGTTTCGAGGTTATCACCGGCGCCACCGGGGGCTACATCATCGGGTTTGTCCTTGCTGCCTTCCTCATCGGCTGGCTGGTTGATTCCTACATCGCTGCGAGGAGGGTCCGCTACCTGGTCCCCATCTTCCTAGCCGGCGTGGCCATTATCTACGCCTGCGGTGCCCTATGGCTTGCCCACGTCCTGGGGGTCGGTATGGAGAGGGCGATAGCCCTGGGGGTCTTGCCCTTCGTGGCCGTGGACATCATGAAGGCCGTCCTTGCTGCAGTTCTGGCCTCGGCGGTCCTGCCAAAGGAGCGCTTCGGAACCGAGAACTGAGGTTCACCCGGTCCTCTTTATCACGTGCCAGCCGAACCGGGTCTTGACCGGCTCCTTTGTCACCTCCCCTTTCTTCAGCTTGAAGGCGGCGCGCTCGAACTCCCTCACCATCTGACCCTTGCCGAACTTGCCCAAGGCTCCCCCGCGCTTGCCCGAGGGGCAGGTGGAGCGCTCCTTTGCCAGCTTCTCGAAGCTGTCCCCGGCCTCCAGTTTCCGGATGACCTCCTCGGCCTCGGGTTTTGTCCTGCACAGTATGTGGCTTGCCTGGATTTTTGACATCTCGCCTGCCTCATATCCAGTCCTTGGCCTGGAGTTTTTGCGGGATGTAGACGTCGGTCATGAAGGTGATACCGTGCTTGGCCAGGGCCTGCAGCTCGGCCTTCTCCTTGCGCTTCAGCATG
>JAADFM010000104.1 GCA_013152845.1 Methanobacteriota archaeon
GTGACCTGGTAGCCGGGTATGAGGACGATGTTGAGGACGATGTCAAGGACCACGGCCGCCGAGAGTATGGCCATGGGCACCTCCGGCCTGCCCAGGCCCTGGAAGATGCCGGAGTTGAGGGTGAATATCCCGAGGAAGGCGGTCCCCACCACCAGGATACGGAATGGCCCGGCGGCCTCCAGGTAGGCGGGGCCGAAGAGGAGCCCGATGATTTGCTCCGAGAACAGGACGGAGAGTAGGGTGGCTGGTACGAGGACGGCCAGGGAGACCTTGTAGGCGTACCTGATGCCCCTGCCGGTGGCATCCCCCATCCCTTCGGTCTGCCAGGCGGCCACCGAGGGGACCAGGGTGGCGTAGAGGGCGGTGGAGAAGACCATGACCAGCCTCGAGGTGGGGGAGGCGGCGGAGTAGATGCCCACCTCCACCGGGGAGAGGTAGTAGCCGAGGAGGATTATGTCCACATAGGCCAGGAGGAAGGAGGCCACGGCGGTGAGGGTGACCGGGACCGAGAAGACGAAGACCTCCCGGAAGGCGGCGAAGCTTATACCGGAAAGGCGGAGTTCAAGCCCGGCCTTTCGGAAGAGGGCGTGGGCGAGGGGGACGGCCAGGAGGAACCCCAGGGTGGAGCCCGCTATGGCAGAGACCGCGGTGGCGGCAGAGAGGACCAGGGCGGCCGCGAGGAGGACCCTGAAACCCTGCTGGGCCGAGAGGACCGCACCCATGGAGCCCATGCGCTTCAGGCCCTGGAGGGAGCCGGTGTAGACCGCGGTCATCATGGCCAGGGGTACCGCGGCCGCCGATATCTTCAGCGGGAGGACCAGGGCGGGCTCGTGGAATACCCGGGTGGCGATGGCCCCGGCCGCCAGGTAGAAGGCCAGGGCGAAGAGCAGGCCGGAGGCGGTGAAGCAGACCATGGAGGAGGAGATGACCCTGTCCATCCTCTGCCGCCGTCCAGCTGCACCTGCCTCGGAGACGAACTTGGCGATGGCAGGCGCTATCCCGGAAGAGGCCATGACCACGGCCAGGAACTGGACCGGCAGGGCAAGGTTGAGGAGACCGAACTCTGCCGGGGTGAGCATCCTGCCCATGAGGACACGGTAGAAGTAGCTGCCGAACCTGACGATGAGGTTGGAGGTGGTGAGGATGAGGCTGCCTTTGAGAATCTCCTTCATTGGAGGGAAGCTATGGAGCCTCGAATCATAAATGTTTTTGGATTATATACGCCCATGCCCTGACAATGTATATAAACGTGAAAATTGCAACATATTCTTGGGTGTATTCCAAATGGGCGAAGTCAACATAAAGGTGGATGTCCCGGTTGGCCTGGAAAAGGGGTTTGAAAAGGCAATAGATGTGGTCCTAAGAAGGTTCATTGAAGAGGTGAGGTGGGAAACTGCTGAGCAAATCATCAAGGAAAGCAAACTCACAGAGGAACGGGCAAGGTATCTTGCCAACGAGGTAAAGGAGTCCATTGCAAAAAGACATGGTGTCCTATGAATGAAACTGGTCGTAGATGCCGAGGTGGTTTTTGCAGCGTTGATAGGGGGAGGCTTTACCCTGCGCCTGATTAAACGACTATCTGACGAAGGCCACGAACTGTTATCACCCGACTACCTGCTTGAGGAAGTTGAAAGGAGAAAACCAAAGATTAAGAAGTTTTCAGGTCTGGACAACCCGAGGATAGACTTTTTGCTGGACCTGATTACCGAGAGGATAAAGATCGTGGAAAAGTCTGAATACCAGTCTTTTATCAAAAGAGCAAATCCGATTGCCGCCCATGCCATTGATATCCCCTATTTTGCCCTGGCCATGGCTACCAGGAGCGCCATCTGGAGCAACGAGAAGGGGTTCAAGAAGCAGGATAAGGTTAGGATATACACCACTCCCGAACTCAAGAGACTTGTCAAATTATAGAAAGCGCGCTACAAAAGCCGCCCGTGCTCCACCTTTATGCACCTGTCCTGGACCACCTGGAGGCCGGCGGCCTCTGCCTTCCCGGCGGCCTCGTCGTTGCGGATGCCGAGCTGGAGCCACAGGGCCCTGGCACCGATCTTTACGGCGTCCTCGGCTATGGGGGGCACGTCCTTGGAGGGCCGGAAGACGTTGACGATGTCCACCTTTACGTCGCCGGGTATCTCCAGCAGGCTCTTGTAGGCCTTCTCCCCCAGGATTTCCTCGGCGAAAGGGTTCACGGGTATGACCCTGTAGCCGGCCTCCTTCATGTACTTCGGCACCTTGTGGGCGTCCTTTTCCGGGTTGGTTGAGCATCCCACAACGGCTATGACCCTGGCGGATTCCAGGAGTTCCTTCAGGCTCTCGTCGTCCATTGTTTACCTCCTCCTTTTCCCCTCCTTTTTTAACATCCCGTTATAGTTTCTGATGTAGTCCTCAAGCTCTGCCATGCGCTCCCCCGCCAGGGCCTCCACGGACTCCATGAACCTCTCGGCCCGTTCGGCGTACTCCTGCCCCAGCTCTGCCCGGAAGCGCTCCACCACGGCCCTGCGGTCCCTGAGTTCGTGGCGCTCCTCGTCCTTTATGTAGAAGAGCAGGTTGTCGGCATAGCAGACGATTCTCTCCTCCGGGGTCACAGGGACCAGCTCCCGGGGCCCCAGGCCGAGTCTCTCTGCCTCGTCCCTGGTAATACCCACCCCCAGGTGGGTCTCTGCGATGCGGGCCACCTCCTCCGGGAACCCCTCGGCGCGCAGTATCTCGCCCCCCAGGACCCCGTGCTCCACCACCCGCTCGGCCTTTGTCCTCCCGATGTCGTGGAGGATGGCGCCCAGCCGCAGGGTCTCCATATCGATATCCCCCTCAACCAGCCCGGCCATGAAGCTGGCCAGGTCCAGGACGATTCCCGCATGGGCCAGCATGGAGTCCTTCCAGTCCGGCCTGAACCTTCCGGCATACTCCTCCAGGAGCTGCCATGCCCTCGCCTCCTGGGAAGTTGCATCCATGTCCTGAAGGGTAGGGAGTACTATTATATATTTCTAATTCCCATTTGGTTGCCATGAAGAACATCGTCCTCACCGGCTTCATGGGGGCGGGCAAGTCCTCGGTGGGCCGGGCCCTGGCCGGAAAGACCGGCATGCCGGTTGTCGATACCGACGAGGAGGTAGAAAAGGAGGCGGGGAGGACGGTGGCCGAGATATTCGAAACCCGCGGGGAGGAGGGCTTCAGGGAGCTGGAGAGCCGGGTGGTGGCCCGTGTCTCCGCTCTGGAAGGCCACATCATCGTCACCGGGGGCGGGGTGGTGCTCAGGAAGGAGAACATGGAAGCCTTGAGGAAAAACGGGGTCATCTTCTACCTCAGCGCCCCCCCGGAGGTCATCTACGGGAGGGTGAAGGACCAGCGCCACCGGCCCCTCCTGCGGGTGGAGGACCCCCTGGGCAGGATAAGGGAGCTCCTCGAGCACCGGGCGCCATTCTATGCCGACCACGACTTCGCCATAGATACCTCGGACCTGACCGTGGACGAGGTGGCGGAGGAGGT
>JAADFM010000105.1 GCA_013152845.1 Methanobacteriota archaeon
GCTGCTCTGACTTGGAATCTCCACTCTCACGTCTGACCTCCGCACCCACCCTTTGCGGCCATCTTTTTCACCGGAGCCTGGCCCCGAGGCCCTGGATGGTGTCCGTGACCTCCTCAAAGGCGGATGGGTCTGCCACGTCCACCCTGAATGTGATGCTCTTCTTGCCCTCCGGGAGATGCTCCGCCTCGTAGACGTCGATGACCCTGGCCGAGACCACCCCCGGGATGGAGCGTTCCAGGAGGGATGCGATGACCCCGCCCTCGGCCTCCCGGGGGAAGAGGGCCGAGAAGTCCCTGGACTTGGACTTCCTGGGCAGGTTCTCCAGGTGCCACTGCTGGAGGAACTTCTCCTCCAGGAGCTCCACATTGGACAGCTTGAGCCGGACGTGTCTGCCGCGGGTTTCCAGGGTCGCGTAATCCGGGGTCACCTCCACCACGGTCCCCACGTGGACCGCCCCGGAGTAGATGTGCCGCAGGGCCACCTCCTTACCAACCGAGCCTTTCAGCCTCTTGAACTCCTCGGTCAGGGCCAGGATGGCCTTGTCGCTCCTGCCCATGGCCGAGTCCAGGTCCCCCATGTGCTTGGCGGCCTCTATCATGATTTTCTTGAACCTCTCCTCGTCCTTTTCTGCCACGGCCTGCTTCAGTTTCTCGGCCTCCCTGATGAAGGTCTCATGGACCCTGACGGAGAGGGGGTTGTGTGTCTGGATGGAGGCATAGAGCTGGGGGCTCTGGCCCACGATTCTGGCGATGAGGTCCAGCATGAGGCCGTAGATGGGGGAGGCGAACTCCCTGGACTGGCGCACGTCCACTCCCAGCTCCCTCAGGGTGGAGGCAACGGCGATGTAGGTGAAGTGGGTAAGGCCCTGGACAACGCTCATGATTTCGTCGTGCTCCTCGGGGGTGGTCTCGAAGACCTTGGCCCCCCCGGCCTTCAGGAACTCCAGAAGCCACGGCAGCCATTTCCCGCCCCTTGCCGGGGTCACGATGAAGACGAGGCCGTCGAGGGAGGCCACCCTGGGACCGAACATGGGGTGGGTCCCGATGACGTCCACCCCCTCAGGGGCGTTCTCCAGCATGGCCTTGACGGGCTCTACCTTGACTCCATGAGGAGGCACCCGGGCCTGACATGGGGTGCGACCTCCTCTATCACCTCCACCGTGTTCTCGATATAGACGGAGATGACAACCACATCGGCAGAACCTGCGGCCCCGACGTTGTCGCTGGTGTACTCGACCCCCAGCTCCCGGGCGGCCTTTTCCCCCTTGGAGACCGACCTTCCGGTGATGGTGACCTGGTGGCCGGCTTCCTTGAAGAGCCTGGCAAAGAGGCGGCCAAACTCGCCGGTCCCTCCGATGATTGCGACCTTTACCATACCGTGCTACTATGTAGCATGCCATATAAAAAGGTGGTGGTGTAACCCCGGGAGTCACCGGCGTAAACCAAAGGCTATTATCCCTGTCCCGGGGAAGTACAGGCAGGGAGAGGCGCCGGTTCCGCCAGATATCCACCCACACCTCCATCCGATTACCTCCCCAGCGCCTCTCCTTTTCTACTCCCACCAGGGAAAGGTTTAAATTCTAAAAGCCCGTTTCTTAGCCATGAGATGCACCCTCCCCGGAGGGGAAGCTCCTTGTTGCGATACCGATGAAAGGAGGTATGAAACAAAATGGCGAAGATGTATGTGAGATTCGAGGTTCCCAAGGACCTCCAGGAGAAGACCTATGAGGCCCTGGAGATGGTCCGCAGCTCAGGGAAGCTCAGCAAGGGAACCAACGAAGTCACGAAGATGGTGGAGAGGGGACAGGCTGCCCTGGTGGTCATTGCCGAGGATGTGGAGCCGGAGGAGATAGTGGCACATCTGCCCGTCCTCTGCGATGAGAAGAAGGCCCCATACATATACGTCCCGAGCAAGGAGGAACTCGGGAAGGCCAGCGGCATGGACGTCTCCACGGCCTCGGTTGCCGTGGTGAACGCCGGTAAGGCCAAAAAGATTATAGCCGAGATTGCAGAAAAGGCCGAGGCCTTGAAGAAATAGGTGGAACAATGGCCAAGGATGAAGAGACCCAGGGGTTCCCGGCAGAGGTGGTGGAGGTCATCGGGAGGACCGGGATGACCGGCGAGATACTCCAGGTGAAGTGCCGGATCCTGGAAGGCAGGGACAAGGGCAGGATTATCCGCCGCAACGTTAAGGGCCCGACAAGGGAAGGCGATATACTGATACTCCTGGAGACGGAAAGGGAGGCAAAGGAGCTCAGGGGACCGTGAGATGGAACAGGTGGAATGCTCTTTCTGCAAGGGGGATATCGAGCCCGGCACAGGCAAGATGTTCGCAAAAAAGGACGGCAGCGTCCTGTACTTCTGCAGCAGCAAGTGCGAGAACAACATGCTCAAACTCCGCCGCCTTCCCAGGAAGGCGAGGTGGGTGACAAAGAAGAAGGGGGAGTGAGGAGTGAGCAGGGAACGGACCTTCCTGATGGCAAAGCCCGATGCGGTCTCCCGGGGCCTTGTGGGCGAGGTCATACGCCGGGTGGAGCGCAAGGGCCTCAAAATCGTGGCCATGAAGATGATGCGCATCGACCGGGACCTGGCGGAGCAGCACTACGGCGAGCACAGGGAGAAGCCCTTCTTCGGTGACCTTGTCTCCTTCATCACCTCCAACCCGGTTGTGGCCATGGTGATAGAAGGCAAGGATGCCGTAAGAGTCGTCCGCAGCCTTCTGGGGGAGACCGACCCCAACAGGTCGCCGATGGGAACCCTGCGGGGCGATTTCGGCCTGGACCTGGGGCGCAACATCGTCCATGGTTCTGACTCCCCGGAGTCGGCAGAGCGGGAGATAAACCTATTCTTCAGACCCGAGGAGATTCTGGACTACGAGCGGGCCGACGAGGGCTGGGTCTACGAATGATTAAAGCTTAAGGTCTGATGGCCGTTTGACCGGAACAGCCTCTCTCAGCCTGTCGAAATGTCTGTCGTCGCACAGGAACAAGTCGGCCTTTTTTATGGATTTGAAAGTGGCTATGTGAAGGGCGTCGGCTGCGTAGAGGTTGTTTCCCTTTATCAGGTCCATGGCTTTGGAAATCTGGTTGTCATCGATGGAGATGAACTTGATTTTGTGGGACCTCAGGTCCTCCAGGTCCACGGTGATAATATCCTTTGGTTTTCGATCTTTTTTCAAGGCCCGGGCTATCTCCAGAAGGCTCCATTTTGATGAAAAACCCTTCCATTTCCCGCTGTCAATCCTCTGGACCACCCGGTCCATGAGCTCACTCTCGTCTTCTTCCTTATAGAGCTTCACCAGCACACTTGAGTCCAGGTAGAGCCTCAAATTTCGTCCTCCGCCCTGACCTCTTGGATAAGCTCACCTGCGCTTTTTCCAGAACTCCCAAAAAGCTCATTGATGGCCCGAAGCACCCGAAGCCTCGGCACGGTATCCATGCCCATCAGGGCGATGTAGAACCTCACCGCCTCCCTTATCAGCTCGCTCCGGTTCAGAAGCCCCAGGGCTTCGGTAATTTCGTCCAGGGTCGTGATCTCCTTTTCAGAAAATTTGGCAGAAACGGAAACGCCCATCTTTCCTCACGTTTACTATAGTAAACCTTAACATCGAAAAAGAATTGATTCCTGGACTACGAGCGGGCCGACGAGGGCTGGGTCTACGAGTAATCCAATATATTAATAAGGGAGGAGGGTTCAGTCTATCCCCGATGATGTATGATACGCCAGCCGATAGTGTCTGTATTAGGCCATGTAGACCATGGCAAGACCCTTCTTCTGGACCACATCAGAGGCTCGGCTGTCGTTGAGAGGGAAGCGGGGGGAATCACCCAGCACATAGGCGCAACAGAGATCCCCCTGGAGGTCATCGAGAAGATCTGCGGCGGCCTCATGAAGCAGCTGAGCATCCAGGTCACCCTGCCCGGGCTCCTCTTCATCGATACCCCGGGCCATGCCGCCTTCACCACCCTGAGACGCCGGGGCGGGGCCCTGGCCGACTTCGCCATCGTGGTGGTGGACATCAACGAGGGTCTCCAGCCCCAGACCGTGGAGGCGCTCAACATCCTCAGGAGCTACAAGACCCCCTTCCTTGTGGCCGCCAACAAGATCGACCGGATACCCGGGTGGCAGGTATTCAACGAGTACCCCTTCGCCCACAGCATACTGAAGCAGTCCGAGGGCGTGAAGCAGGCGGTGGAGGCCAGGGTGTACGACCTGGTGGGCCGCCTCTACGAGGAGGCAGGCTTCGAAGCCGAGCGCTTCGACAGGGTGAAGGACTTCACAAAGAAGGTGCCCATCGTGCCCATAAGCGCCCTCACCGGCGAGGGCATCCCGGAGCTCATGATGATGCTCATCGGGCTGTCCCAGAAGTTCTTGACCGAGCGGCTGGACATCGTGGTCGAGCGTCCGGGGCACCATCCTGGAGGTGAAGGAGGAGATGGGCCTGGGAATCACCGTGGACGTCATCATCTACGACGGCAAGATAAAGCGGGGGGACACCATCGTCCTGGGGGGAAAAAGCGGGGTCATCACCACCAGGGTGCGCTCCCTTCTCAAGCCCAAGCCCCTGGATGAGATACGCGACCCCAGGTACAAGTTCGACAACGTAAAGGAGATGCACGCCTCCTGCGGCATCAAGGTGGCGGCCCCGGGCCTCAAGGACGCCCTGGCAGGAACACCCCTCTGGGTCGCAGACAAGAAGAACATAAAGGAGGCCGAGGAAGGGGTCCTTGCCGAGATGGAGGAGGTCAAGGTGGAGACCGAGAAGGCCGGGGTGGTGGTCAAGGCCGATACCCTGGGGAGCCTGGAGGCCCTCATAAACCTCCTCAAGGAGGCGGAGATTCCTGTGAAGAGGGCCGACGTGGGGGATATAACGAAGCGGGACATCATCGATGCGGGGGCGGTGGCCAAGGAGGAACCCCTCTTCGGGGTGGTCATGGGGTTCAACGTCAAGATGCTCAAGGATGCCGAGGCGGTCTCGGCCGACCTCGGGGTGCCGGTCTTCATCAGCGATATCATCTACCAGCTCATCGACAACTACGAGGACTGGGTCATGCTGGAGAAGGAGAGGGAGAAGGCCGCAGA
>JAADFM010000106.1 GCA_013152845.1 Methanobacteriota archaeon
CCCTCCTTCCTGGAGGAGAGGATGCCCCGCTCCCTCATCACTGCCAGGTGCTGCGAGACGTTCGACTGCTCCAGGCCCAGGAAGGGCGTGATTTCGCACACACACCTCTCCCCACCTTTGAGGAACTCGATGATCTTGAGGCGCGTTGGGTGGGCCAGGGCCTTTATGAGGTCGGCCTTCATCTTCAGGGCGGCATCGTCCATGGTCTGACCAGGAAAGCTGCCCACGGCAAACCATATTAGAAAATTCTAATATAGTGATAGCCTGCCACCTCACCAGAGGGAGGCGGCCAGGACCAGCCCCCCGGCGGCCCAGCAGTAGAGGGAGAAGAGGTAGAAGCTGCCGGAGGTCACCGTCCGCAGCAGGAACCGCAGGGAGACGTAACCCACCCCCATGGCCACCGCAACGCCCAGCAGGAGCGAGAGCGGGTCAAAACCTGCGCCCCGGAGGCTCCCGGCCTCCATGACCCCTGCCCCCACCACCGCCGGGATGGACAGGAGGAACGAGAATCTGGCGGCCCTCTCCCGCTCTATGCCCATGAGGATACCGCAGGCGATGGTGGACCCGCTGCGGGAGATGCCGGGGATGATGGCGATTCCCTGGACGGTCCCGATGACTATGCTCTTTGTGAGGGTCACCTCCCCCTCCGTCTCCACCCCCCGGGTGAGGAACAGGAGCGTCCCTGTCGCCAGGAGTGCCCAGCCCACCACCACGGGCTCATTGTAGAGCGACTCAAGGAAATCGTTGAAGAAGAACCCCACGAGGGCTGTGGGGATGCTTCCCAGGGTTATGAAGATGGCGAGCCTTCCTTCCGGTGTGTGGAACCCGCCCCTGAGGACGGCGGCAAGGATGCCCTTTATGTCGTCCCAGAAGACCGCCAGGATGACCCCCAGGGTCCCGAGGTGCAGGACGACGTCGAAGACCACCGGGGGTGCCAGCCCGAGCCATGCCTGGGCCAGGACCAGGTGGCCGGAGCTCGACACGGGCAGCCACTCGGTCACCCCCTGGATGGCGGCCAGGATGACGACGTCCAGGATATCCATGGGAGAGGTGTCTTTCCCTGGCAAAATAAAGCTTCCTATCCCGCCACGAGGTCTGCGAGGCTCTCCAGGACGTAATCCGGTCTGATGGGGGAACCCTCCAGGTCCTCCAGGGAGTCGTCCCCGGTGAGGACCAGGGCGGTCCTCGTCCCGGCGGTCCTGCCCATGGCGATGTCGGTTGTGAGGCGGTCCCCGATTATCAGGATGTCCTCCGGCCTCTCGCCTGCGGCCTCCAGGAGGACCCGGGCCATGATCTCGGTGGGCTTTCCCGCCACCACCGGCTCCACCCCGGCGGCGTACTCGATGGCCTTGACGATGCATCCCCCTCCCGGCAGGACGCCGTCCTCGGTAATCAGTGTCCTGTCCAGGTTGGTGGCCACAAAGGCCGCACCCTCCCGGATGAACCGCAGGGCCGCTGCCATCTTGCCATAGCTCACCTGCCTGTCCATGCCCGCCACCACCACGTCGCAGTCCTCTGCGGCCAGCTCAAGCCCCTGCCCTGCCATCTCCTCTTTGAGCCCTTCCTCCCCCACCACATACACCCTGGCCCCCGGGAACCTCTCCTTCACGTACACGGCGGCGGCGTACCCTGAGGTGATGATGTCCTCCTTTGCGATACGGATGCCGAGCCCCCGGAGCCTTTCCCGATAGGCCTGCCGGGATAGGGTGGAGTTGTTGGTAAGGACCATGACCCGGGCCCTCTCCTGGAGGTACCTGACGGCCTCCACCGCCCCAGGCACGGGCTCGCAGCCCAGGTAGACCACTCCGTCCAGGTCCAGGACGTAGCACCTGAAGGAAGGAATCATCTGGCCACCTTCAGCCTGCCCGGCTCGGTGCTCACCTGCCCCGTACCCCCGGCCAGGAGGACCTCTCTTGCGAGGCCGGCCTGCAGGTCCTCTATCCTGAGCATGCCGCCGCCGATGGCGGTGACCCGGAACCCCGGGGGTATCTCTATCTCCTCCCTGCCCTCCTCTATGGCCCGCAGGAGGCCGTTGATGAATGAGGTGAGGGCCTCTTCCTCCTCACTCGGCATCATGAGCTCGAAGAGCTTCCAGATGCCGTCTATCTCCTCGTCGTCGGAGAAGGGGTCCCTCTTCCTGAAGATGCTCCTGAGGGAACCCTTCCTCTCCATGGACAGGGAGACCTCGGTCCCCCCGGGCACCTCCGTGAACCTGATGGTGTATCTCCTCTTCCCGTCCCGGGACTGGGCATAGGCGGATGTCCCCACGAGTTCGTAGGTGAAGTCCTTGAGCTCGAAGATGCCCTCTGCCACCTCCTGGATGCGCTCCAGCGGCAGCTTGAAGGTCCTCCGTCCCTGGGCCATATGAAGAATAAGGACCTTTGTAGAATAATAAGTTTACCAAAAGGTTTAAAGGTCTCCCCGGCCATACCCTGAAACCATGTTCCATCTGCGCTGCTTCATCTGCGGCAGGAGCTTTGACCCCGCCGAGAAGATATACACCTGCCCGGACTGCGGGGGCATCCTGGAGGCGGTCCTGGAGCTGGACAGAATCGAGGTCAAAAGGGAGGACTTCCTTGCCCGGCCCATGGGGGTCTGGCGCTACCGGGAGTTCATGCCGGTGGGGGAGGGTGCGAAGATTGTTACTCTTGACGAGGGGGGCACGCCCCTCTACCATGCCGAGAACCTGGGCAGGGAGCTGGGGATGCGGCGGCTCTACATCAAGAACGAGGGGGCCAATCCCACCGGCTCCTTCAAGGACCGGGGGATGACCATGGGGGTCACCAAGGCCATCGAGCTTGGGGCCGGGATGGTGGGGTGCGCCTCCACCGGGAACACCTCGGCATCCCTTGCGGCATTCGCTTCAAAAGCGAACATACCCTGCGTGGTCCTGCTTCCGGCCGGCAAGATCGCCATGGGGAAGCTTGCCCAGGCCATCCTCCACGGGGCCAGGGTCATAGGCATCAGGGGCAACTTCGACCAGGCCCAGAGGCTCATCCGGGAGGCGGCTTCAGCATTCAACATCTATCTGCTCAACTCCATCAACCCCTGGCGCCTGGAGGGCCAGAAGACCGAGGCCTTCGAGGTTGTGGACCAGCTGGGCTGGGAGGTCCCGGACCGCATCGTCATCCCGGTGGGCAACTGCGGCAACATCTCGGCCATGTGGAAGGGCTTCAACGAGTTCCATGATTACGGCATCATCGACTCCTTGCCGAAGATGACGGGCATCCAGGCCTCCGGCGCCTCGCCTGTGGTCAGGGCCGTCAGGGAGGGACTGGATGAGGTGGAACCGGAAAAGAACCCGGAGACCGTGGCCACCGCCATACGCATCGGCGCCCCGGTCAACGCACCAAAGGCCCTGAGGGCCATCCGGGACTCCGGAGGCAC
>JAADFM010000107.1 GCA_013152845.1 Methanobacteriota archaeon
GGACGAAGGCGGCGGCACTGCGGGACATGCGCTCGGCACTGGCCACCAGGACCACCGGCGCCTGGAGGAGCTTGGCAATCTCGGCCGAGGACCCCTTCTCCTCCAGGGCGTTGTGGGAGTCGTAGAGGCCCATGGCCCCCTCCACAACCGCGATATCGGCACCACGGCTGTTGCGCTGGAAGCTCTCCAGGACGTCCGCAGGGCTCATCATGAAGCCGTCCAGGTTCCTGGAGGGCCGGCCTGTGGCCAGGTGATGATAGCTGGGGTCTATGAAGTCCGGGCCGGTCTTGAAGGGCTGGACCACAAGGCCCCTATTTCGCAAGGCCCTCATGAGACCCACATGGAGATGGTGGTCTTGCCGGTCCGGGATGAAGTGCCTGCCAGCAGGATGCGGGGGATGTCCATGAGATGAAATGGGCAATACGTGATTTAAATATTGCCTCCCTGGTAGTGGAAAAACATTGTCAATGGTAAATTTTCTGTAATGGTAAGGAGTATAAAATGGATGATATCGCCACAGTGGATAAACAGGGCAGGGTATATCTGCCGAAGGATATCCGGGAAAAGGCAGGGGTGGAGCCGGGGACCAGGTTCCATGTAGAGACCGAAGGAGAGAGGATTATCCTGGAGAAAAGGCGAAGCATCGTCAGGGAATCCAGAGGGATATTCAGGACAAAAAAGCCCATCGACGATGTAGACCGAGTCATAAAAGAGGCCGTCCAGGAAATCGTGGAAAAAGAACTATGAGATACGTGGACGTGAATGTCTTTGTCTACTGGCTCGGCGATCACCCTGAATTCGGTTCGCCTGCTACGAAGATTCTGGAGAGGATAGACCAAGGAGAAAAGGCGGTGACCTCTGCCATCACCCCCTGGCTTATCCATGTGGCCTTTGAAAAAGAGGCAGAAATGGGCTATTCCTTCCAGGCCCTTATGGAGAGGTTGACTGGCGTCATGAACCTAAAATTTGCTCCCCTTGATATGGAAACATACTGGAAGGCGGGAGCGCTTTCGAAACGGCACGGTCTCGACCTGGAGGACGCCATCCACCTAGCCACCGCCCTGCAACACGGCGCCAATGTCATATACTCAAATGATAAGGATTTCGATAAGGGGCCGATAGATAGGGTCTTTGAGTAATACCCAGCGCTTCCTTTAAATACCACCTCTTATATCAATAAGCCACCATGAAAAAATACGACGTAGCCGTCCTGGGCGCCACCGGCATGGTGGGCCAGAGGTTCATCGAAGGCCTGGTAGACCATCCCTTCTTCAACCTCACCGCCCTGGCCGCCTCCGAGAGGTCGGCGGGCAAGAGGTACGAGGACTGCGCCAAATGGTACATCGAAGGCGAGATGCCGGAAGAGGTCAGGGACGTAAAGGTGGTCAAGGTGGACCCGGAAGAGGTCCAGGCGGACATCGTCTTCTCGGCCCTGCCCAACCCCATCGCCGTGGACGCCGAGCCCGCCTTCGCCGAGGCCGGCTCAATCGTCTGCTCAAACGCATCATCATACCGCATGACCGAGGACGTGCCCCTCCTCATACCGGAGGTCAACCCCGAACACCTCGACCTCATAGACGTCCAGAGGGAGAAGAGAGGCTGGGAGGGCGCCATCATCACCAACCCCAACTGCTCATCCACCATGTTCGTCCTGCCTTTAAAGCCAGTCTACGAGAAGTTCGGCATCGAGAACATGTTCGTTGCCACCCTCCAGGCCGTCTCCGGGGCAGGCTACAGCGGCGTGCCATCCATGGCCATCCTGGACAACGTCATCCCCTACATCCCAAAAGAGGAGCACAAGGACGAGACCGAGTCGCTGAAGATGCTGGGCAGGTTCGACGGCGAGAAGATCATACCAGCGGACTTCACCATCTCGGCGGTATGCCACAGGGTACCCACCCTGGACGGCCACCTGGAATCCTGCTTCGTCAAGACCAGGGAGGAGGCCACCATCGAGGAAATCAAGGCCGCCATGCGGGACTTCACGGCCCTGCCCCAGGAGCTCAAACTCCCCACCGCACCTGTACCGCCGGTCATCGTCCGGGAGGAGGAAAACAGGCCCCAGACCCGCCTGGACCGCGACGCGGGCAACGGCATGGCCGTAACCGTGGGCAGGGTCAGGGAGGACCCCATCCTGAGCTTCAAGTTCACCTGCCTGGGCCACAACACCATCAGGGGTGCGGCCGGCGCCTCCATCCTCAACGCCGAGATGCTGGTCAAGACCAGGGGGCTGTGAGGGGGGAATCGGCATCTCCACGTTGGGGATAGACCACGGCACCCGGGCCGTCAGGTTCTCGGTCCTGCCGGAGGGCATCTATTTCCAAATCGAAAGGGAGAGGCTCGGCCATGTCTCGGTCCTGGAGGAGATAGAGCGGCGCATGCCCCTCCACGACATCGAGCTCGTGGCCCTGGCCTATTCCATGGGGGACGGGATAGATGCCATCACCCCAATCCATAAGGTAGAGAACCGTGGACAACTCGAGAAGGTCACCGGGGAGTTTGTCGGAGGCGGGACCAGGGTCTTTGACGAGATTGCCGCATCGAGCCTGCCGGCGGTCCTCCTGCCGGGCCTCCACCGGGGAATCTCCTGCCTGGACCCCCGGTTCCGGGCCCTCTACTCCCACATGGCATCGGCAGAGAAGGTGGGGCTGGGGTACCGCGCCCACCTGGAGACCGGCGCAGAGAACCTCATCGTGGCGGACATCAGCTCCAATACCGTGACCATAGGGATAAAGGACGGCAGGTTCCTCGGCGCCGTGGACGCCTGCCTTGGGGCCCCGGGCATCCTCCACGGCCCCCTGGACCTGGAGGCCATAAGGAGGGTTGACAGGGGGGAGACGACCGCAAACCAGGCCTTCTACTCCATGGGGGTGGAGCGCATCGGTGGTCCCGGCGACCTCCTGGATGGCAGGACCGAAAGGGAGCGCCTCGCCAGGGACGCCCTGGTCATGGCCGCGGAGATGGAGGTCCGCTCATTCCTCGCCGTGGTTGAACCCGAGGCCATCGCCATAGCAGGCTCGGCAGGCATCCACCACGGGGTGTTTCCCAGGCTTAAGACCGGCCTGGAAGAGGTGGCCCGGGTCCACCGCCTGAACGTCTATGCCGCCTCCACGGGGGCTGCGGAGATAGCCTGGGGCATCCTGGAGGGGGAAAAAGAGTTTTTAGGCATCAGATACATAGGGGACACCCATGGCTAAGTACGAATACACCCTCCTCAACATGACACACATCAGGGGCAAGGGCATGATTGCCCAGGAGAGCGTCCTCAACAAACTGGGCAAAGACGGCTGGGAACTGGCCGGTATCGACGGGGAGATGTATATCTTCAAACGAAAAATGGAGTAGGGGAAAAGAGGACCTACCTGGCCGCGAGTTTTATGTCGCTGGCCTTGACAGTCCTTCTTCCCGCATGCTTTGCCAGGGTCCCGGCCTCGGCCGCTATCTCGGTCCCGATCTCCTCCAGGACCTCGGCCAGGAGGGCAGCCGCATCGTTGCCCACCCGAAGCTTCGTCGCATTCCTAATAATCCGATCGCACGCTGCCAATGGAATTTCGCCCATATTATCACCTGTATTTCTATCCATTCCATGGAACATATAAACCTTTCGCCAAAAAATTACCCAAGGGACCCTATACCCTATAAAACCCAAAAATCTATTATTATTGCGCCTTCAAAGATTTTATCAGGTTTTTGGTAGATACGAGATTCTTATCCAGGCCGAGTTTCCTTGGTTCGATGCCCAGGGCCAGTCCCAGTAGCTGGGTCAGGTACAGCACGGGCATCTCCATATCGTCCTGGTAGGCCGCGGCGATGGCCTTCTGCTTGGCGTCCAGGGCCATGTGGCAGAGGGGGCAAGCCGTCACCACGAAGTCCGCGCCTGAATCCCTGGCATCCTTCAGGATGGCGTAGGTCATCTTCATGAAGAGCTCCTCGTTGGGCAGAAGCTGCGTCCCCCCGCAGCACCTGAGCCTGCTCTGGAACCTGATGGGTCTGGCCCCGGTGAGCCTTATGACCTCCTCCAGGGTCCCTGGGTCTTCTGGGCTGTCGAAGGGGTCGTCTCTCGGGGGCCTGACGATGAGGCAGCCGTAGTACGGGGCGGCCTTGAGGCCGTGCAGGGGCGTCTTCACCTTTTCCCTGATGGCCTCCGGCCCCACGTCCCTGGCAAGGATTTCGAGGATGTGCTTCACCGCGATGCCGCCCTTGTACTCCAGCCCGGCCGCACCCAGGGCCTCCCTTATCTTCCTCCCGGTATCGGGACTGGACCTTGCGGCGTCTCCGGCCATCCAGGTCTTCATGTAGCACTCCGGACAGGGGGACGTGATGTCCAGACCCTCCTTCTCGGCCAGGGCCAGGTTGCGGGCAGGCAGGGCAAGGCCCAGGAGGTGGTCCGTGGAAGAGGCCGCAGTGGCGCCGCAGCAGTTCCAGTCGATATCCACAAGCTCGACGTCCAGAGCATTGAAGACCTCCCGGGTGGCCATGTCGTACTCCCTGGCCGAGGCCTCCAGAGAGCAGCCTGGGAAGTAGGCGTACCTCAGCCTCTGGGTCGCCCCGTCTTCCTGGACATCACCTTCATCCGTCATTTCCGGACCTCCATCTCGCGGACCTTCCTCACGATCTTCCTCACCTGCTCCAGGTCCTTTGTCCTGTGGGGCAGGAGGCTCAGCTTGCCCCTCCGGGCCATCTCCAGTCCCAGGGGGGCGTCCTTCACGAGCTCCCTGGCGGCATCTATCGGACCATCCCTGGTCCGCATGGCTATCTTGGCCATGAGCATGGGCTCGAAGAGGCGGCCGTAGTTTTCAACTATCTCGACAAAGCTCTGGTAGAAGGCAGGGGAACGGGGGTTGTCGATTTCCCTGCCCTCCTTCTGGGCCAGCTCCCGGCAGGCGGTCATGACCTTGGCGATGTCGATGCCCCGGGGGCAGCGGGTGGTGCAGGTGAAGCAGGAGGCGCATACCCAGATGGTCCCGCTGGCCAGGACCTGGTCCTTCATGCCCAGGTTTATCATGCGGAGGAGCTTCCTGGGGGTGTGGTCCATCATGAAGACCACAGGACAGCCGCCGCTGCAGGAGCCGCACTGGTAGCAGAGGTGGGCGTCCCTGCCGCCGTGCTCCTCCACCTGGGTGACAAAGTCCGCCTCGCACTCCCTAAGCCGTACGGGCTGGTAGGACACATCAGAAGCAGCGGGCATGGGATATTGTTCATAATAAATCCTTATAAATAATTTTGGTTGCCGGGCCCAGGCCACCTCAATCCCGGGGCTCCTTGGGAACCCTGACGTGGAAGATGCTACCCCCTTCGGGGTTGCCTTCGCAACTTCTGAAAGTTGCACCATCAGATTGCGGTATTTCCGCTAACCGCTTCAATACCGCTATGGACCGCCCTTGGGAACCCTGACGTGGAAGATGCTACCCCCTTCGGGGTTGTCTTCGACCCATATCCGGCCGCCGTGGAGGTCTACGATGCGCTTGGCGATGGCAAGGCCAAGGCCGGTGCCCTTGACCCCCTCCCTGTTGAAGCGTTCGAAGCGGGTGAAGAGCCTGTCCTTGAACTCCTCGGGGATGCCCACGCCCCAGTCCTTGACGTATATCTGCCAGTCCGTATCCTTATCCAGGATGCCGACCTCTATCCTGCTCCCTTCAGGGCTGTACTTCACCGCATTGGATATCAGGTTCGAGAAGACGTCCTCCATCATGAGGGGGTTCACCAAGGCGGGATAGACCCCCTCTGCAAGGTTGGCAAGCTCCATCCCCTTCTCTTCTATGGGGCGCTCGAAGGCCTGCAGCGCCTTGC
>JAADFM010000108.1 GCA_013152845.1 Methanobacteriota archaeon
GGAGGCCTTCTCCAGCTCCATGGCGTACCCACGGATCTCCTCTTCCATGATCCTCTGGCGGGTGATGTCCCTCACCACCCCCTGGATTCCCACCACCTCACCGTCCTTGATGACCAGGGAGGGGCGGATGGTGAGGTAGGCGGTGGTACCGTTCTTGCGGAGGCTCTTGGTTTCGATGAGCTCGGGGACCTTCCTCTCCTTTACGGCCTTCTTGAAGATGGCCTCCAGCTTCTCCGACTCCTCGGGGGCCTTGAAGTCCTTGACGTTCTTGCCGATGAGCTCCTCGGGTTCGTATCCGTATATCTCGGCATATCTGCGGTTCACAAATGTCAGCTCCCCGTCCAGGGTGCGCACGTATATGCCGTCGCTGGCGTTCTCCACCAGGAGGCGGTACATCTCCTCGGACTCCCTGAGTTCCCTGGTCTGTTCCTCCACCTTCTTTTCGAGTTCCTGGGAGTATTCCTTCAGTTCCCTCTGGAGGTTTTTCAGCTCTGCGATGTCCCGAATGATACCCGAGGCCCCGACAATGCTCCCGCGCTCGTCGATGATGGGGGAGAAGGTGACCAGTACGTCCAGGACCCTCCCGTCCTTTGTCTGCCACTTGGTCTCGAAATCAACCACCCGCTCGCCCTTGAGCACCTCCCCGAAGATATCCTGGAACTCCTCCCTGCGCCCTACCGGAATCACCATCTCAATGCTTGCGCCCAGGGCCTCTTCCCTGGAGTAGCCGAAGAGGTTCTCGGCCCCCTTGTTCCAGTACATGATGTTGCCGTCCTTCTCGGCCATGACGATGGCGTCACCGGCGTTTTGAATCACGCTCTCCAGGTATCTGGTGACGTTCCCGCCTTCCCTGTCCCCCTTCTCGGGCTGTACCTCCATGCCACCTGTGCACTCCGCCAGGGCCTGCTGGAGCTGGATGTTTTTCTCAACCAGGTATCCGACGACCAGGCCCAGGGGCATCCACAGGATTATGATTATGTGCTCGAGGGTGAGGCTGAGAATATGAAAACTGCCCATGAAAAAATACTCGTAGGCAATGTACGCCCCGTTTACGAGGAAGCCCAGGGAGCCCACCGCTATGCTGAGCCTGTGTTTCAACATTTGGCCGAATACCCCTATATGGATAAGAATAATTGGGTCAGTAATAAATAGTTTTATATCTTCTCCAGGGGATTTTAGACCCCATGAGCCAGATGGACTTCGTGTTTCTGGGCACCACCGCCGCGGTACCTTCGGTCAGAAGGGCCCACCCTGCCATCGCCCTGAGATACGAGGACGAGGGTCATCCTCTGGGACTGCGGCGAGGGGACCCAGCGGCAGATGATGAAGGCAGGGATAAGTTTCATGCGGATAAACAAGATATTCGTCACCCACCTCCACGGCGACCACTTCCTCGGGATTCCCGGCCTGGTCCAGACCATCTCATTTTCGGACCGTAGGGAGCCCATCTACATATATGGACCCGAGGGCATAGCGGAGGCCATCGATGCCGTGAGGGGACTGGGGGAGTACCAGCTCCGCTTCGAGCTGATACCTGTTGAGATGGACGGGGAGTTCGTCCTGGAAGAGGAGAAGTACCGGATAAGGGCTGTTCCCGTGGACCACTACATCCCCACCTACGGCCTGGTCTTCGAGGAGAAGAAGCGCCGCACCTTCCTGAGGGAGAGGGCCGAGGCCCTGGGGATACCCCCCGGACCACTCTACTCCAAGCTGCAGAGGGGCGAGGTCGTGGAGTTCCAGGGGCGCACCGTCCATCCCGATGAGGTCCTGGGGGAGAGGAAGGAGGGGTTCAGGCTGGTCTATTCCTCGGATACCCGTCCCCTGGACGTGATAAAGGAGGCTTCCAGGGGTGCCGTCCTCATCCACGACGCCACCTTCGGGGAGGAATACCGCGACCACGCCGTGGAGACCAAGCATTCCACCGCCGCCGAGGCCGCCCGGGTGGCCAGGGACGGGGGGGCGAAGGCCCTCTACCTGTATCACATCAGTCCGAGGTACAAAAATGGAAAAGAGTTATATGAGGAAGCGAAGAAAATATTCCCGGAGGTAACCCTAGCCAAGGATTTCATGAAGGTGGACATGTCCAGATACAAAGGAGGGAAGAGATGAAGAAGCTCCCAGAGATAACGGTCCAGTTTTTCATCCTGGTAATCTTTGCCCTGATGGTCTTCAACTTCGCCCTTGTGGCCGACCGCTCCACCTCTCTCAAGGTCTCAATCGCCCTGGTCCTCTTCCTGGCCGTGCTGGTGGTCAACCAGCTCTTCGGCGAAATCGAGCCCAGTCCCAGGAGGCTCAGCCCCGAGGCGAAGGAGCTCTACTACTCCGAGTTCCTCTCCAAGAACTTCCTGGTGAGGTACGACCCCGAGGCCCTAAAAGAGGAGGTGACGGCCGATGTCATAGACTACGCCAAGGCCAGGGTCCCGGTTCTCCTGGTTGTGGCGGCCCCGAAGTCAGGGGCGTACCTCCAGCGGTTTGCCGACGATGTGGCCTCGGGGAGGGTCCAGCTGGTGGAGATGTCGGTCAAGGGGGAAGAGGCCGCAGGAGAGGGCGTCACCAAGGTGCCAGTTGAGGACCTGGCCCCCATCGAGGGGATACTCTCCGCAAGAGCCGAGGGCTCCCTGGTGGTCCTGGACTCCATCTCGGACATCATCAGGAACAGGGGTTTCGAGGAGTCCGTCCGCATCCTGGAGGGCTGGCTGGAGCTCTGCGGCGGGAGGGGGCTTGTGCTCATGGCCCTGTTGAACCAGGACGCCCACAAGAAGATGGAGATAAAGGCCATGGAGGACCTCTTCCAGGGGATAGCCCGGATACAGCAGGGACGGCTGCGGGTGCTCAAATAAGCCCCTCAAGGGTCTCCCTGGAGGGCTCGATGTCCTCCACCCGGTGGGTCTCGATTACCACCGTCTTCTGGAATCCTTTCAGGAAGCGGCCCAGGGCGCGGAGGTCCACCGCCCCGGCCCCAAGGTGCAGGTGGCGGTCCTCCTTACCGTCGTTGTCATGGACGTGCATGTGCCCTATCCGCCCGGAGAGGTCCCGGAGGAAGTCCCTGAGGGCGCCGCAGGTGTTGGCATGGCCGATGTCGAGGGTGAGGCCCAGCCCGGGCACGGCGTCCAGGGTCTCCTCTATCTCCTGGATGGATGAGGCCAGGACCCCCGGGAACCTGGGGGAGTTCTCAACACAGAGCTCCACCCCCCGCTCCCCGGCGAACTCCACCAGGCGCTTCAGGCTCTCTATGTTGGTCTGCCTCACCTTTTCGGGATGGAACAAGCCCACCGGGGAGGAGCGTCCCGCATGGAGGGTGACGGGGCCTGCACCCAGGACGGCGGCGGCCTCCACGGCCTTCTCGACCTTTTCGATGGATATCTCCCTGATACCGGGGTTGAGGCTGGCGATGTTGAGGTCCGAGAAGGGGGCGTGGACAGAGGTCGCAAGGCCCAGGGTCTCGACGGCATCCTTCACCCGGTCCACCTCCCCGGGCGGGAGCTCGTCGTCGATGATGAGTTCCCAGAACCGGAAGCCCATCCCGTATATCCGCTCTGCCGCCTCCCATGGCCTCAGGCCCACGAAGGGCAGGGTGGAGACACCTAGGCTAAACAATCTCCTTTCCCTCCCTGGTCTCGGGGGCGAGCCGGTCTATGACTCCCCTGATGTCCTCATCTTCAACCTCCACCTCGATGGGTCCCAGGGGGGCGGTGGAGGAGAAGTTCACCCTGCCCACGAAGGCGGCCTGTTTGTTGAGGCAGAAGCGGGTCCGGTTGCCCTCCAGCCCGGCGAGGAGCACCCCCCGGGCGGCGTCCAGGAGCCTCTGCCGGCGCAGGAGTCTGTGGAGCCTGTCAAGCCCGGTGCAGGTCCCCACCAGGTACCCGCCTTCCTCCTCGAGCCTGACCTCGAAGACATTCTCCACCGCCTGCCTGACCTTCTCCGGGCTCTCCGTCGGGTAGACCTTCACTCGAATCCGGACTTCCATGAAAAGGAGTTCCCCCCAAAATATAAAAAGATGGCCATGTAAAGGTTATGGCATGTTTTTCACCGAGCAGAGCATGGCCGGACAGATCATCTGGGCCCTACTGTTTTTTTCCTTCATCCTCTTCTACCCCAGGTTCATGATGTACAAGATGATCTCGGAAATCGAGGTCACAGCCGAGATGCTGGAGGCCTACGCCCGCAAGGGCATCGGCCTCATCGCTAAGGTGGCGACTGAGAAGGGAGGGTACAAGGGGGACCCAAAACCCACCATCGAGCGGACCATGGACTTCTTCCTCATCCCGCCTGTGGACCTGGACCCCTACGGCATCCTGGCAAAGATTGAGCACCTGATGGACAAGACCGAGGACAGGCTCACCGGCATCGTGGATACCATCGCCCCCGAGGGGGACAAGGTCTGGAAGGCCAATACCCTCTCCCTCATCAAGGGCGGCATCGGCCTGAACATGCTGGCCAAAATCGTGCGCCACTACGTGGAGTTCGTCAAGAAGACCAAGAACCTCCAGATTGCAATGATGGTCCAGATGAGCCTGCCCCTCATCAACAGATGAAGGGGGTGGAGGCCATCGCCGAGGGCAAGCCCATCGGGGACAGCATCGGCCCTCTGGTGGCCGCCCAGCTCTGCCGGGACTGCGAGCCCTACGAGATAGCCCGGGAGGTCGTGTGCTGCGAGACCGAGGTGGGTGGCAGGAAGGTCTTTGTCCTCAAGGCCGATGGGCCCGGGGCGGCCCTGGGCAAATTCGGCGATGGCGTCAAGAAGCTGGTGGAGGAGAGGGACATCAGGAAGATTATCACCGTGGACGCCAGCCTGAAACTCGAAGGGGAGAAGACCGGCAAGGTGGCCGAGGGCATCGGGGCCGCCATAGGGGACCCGGGACCGGAGAAGGCCAAGATGGAGGAGGCGGCCCTGAAGAAGGACATCCCCCTGGAGGCCATCGCCATAAAGATGTCGGTGGAGGAGGCCATCTCCCC
>JAADFM010000109.1 GCA_013152845.1 Methanobacteriota archaeon
CGAGCTTCTCCAGGGCCGTGTAGGATGCGATGACCGACAGCCCCACGTTTCCCTGGGCCGAGGCCACCTCGAAGACGGAATCGATGAGGGGGTGGTCCAAGAGGACGAAGACGAAGACCCCGAACAGAAGAAAGGCCATGTAGAGGACCACATAGAGGATGGTAACGAGGACCTCTCCCTCTTCCAGGGTCTTCCCACCTATCTTAAAGGGGAGCACCGTCCGGGCAGGCATGGATATCTTGCGCACGTACCACTTGACGGCTTTTATCACCACCAGGACCCGGATGAGCTTTATGGCCCCCGAGGTGGAGCCGTAGCCGCCGCCGGTTATCATGAGGAGGATAAGGAAGAAGATGGAGTGCTCATTCAGCCCCGAGACGGTGACGGTGGACAGGCCGGTGCAGGTGATGGCCGAGGTGGTCTGGAACATGGAGTCGATGAGTGAGTTCCCGTCCTCGTAGAGGAGGAAGGAGAACACAAAAAGGATGGCAAGGAGTAGCCTCACCTCGGGGTTCCGGTAGATGGCGGCGATGTCCCGGCTCATCCACTTCCTGTGGAGGGCGAAGCTGGTAGCCCCGGCCAGCATGAGGACCATGACCACGATGCGCTCCAGGACGGTGGTGGAGGCGTAACTGTCCTCCATGGGGGAGAAGCCCCCGGTGGCGATGGCGGTGAAGGTGATGTTGATGGAGTTGAACAGCCCTGAGCCGGCCAGGTACAGGAACAGGATGCCGGCAAGGGTGAGGTACACATAGATGTAGATGATGGCGTTGGCGGTCCTGACGATGCTGGGCTCCAGGCGCTCGGTGCGCCCCTCGGCCAGGTAGAATTTGGAGGCCACGGTTGTCGGGCCCACAACGGCCAGGAACATGAGGATGACGCCGATGCCCCCCACCCACTGGGAGAAGGAGCGCCAGAAGATGAAGGTCCCGGGGAGCATGGCTGTGCTGAACACCGACAGCCCGGTGGTGGTGAAGCCTGACATGGCCTCGAAGCAGGCGTCCAGGGGGGATGCACCCAGGGCGAGGATGAAGGGTACTGCACCCAGGAGGGGGAAGATGAGCCAGCTCAAGGCCGCCACCGTGAAGGCCTCCCTGTGCCTCAGGTCTTCCCCCGGGCTGTACCTGCCGAGGAGGTATCCGGCAACGACCGCGGGGAGGGCGGGGGCCAGGAAGGCAGGGGCAATGCCGGGTTCCCCCAGCAGGACGGCCACCGCCGCAGGCACAAGCTCCAAAAGCCCGGCCAGGAGGACCATCTTGCCCAGATATCTAAGGAGGGCGCCCATGGGTCAAGTTTTTGAGCTATGGGTAGTTAAAATTTGTGTTATGGACACAAAGCGCCTGGAGGCCGTCCAGGCATGGGTGGCGGAGAGGGCCAGGATAGAAGACGATTACGGCCCCCTCGACCGGATTGCCGGGGTGGACGTGGCCTATTCCGGTGACCGGTGCGCAGGGGGTGCGGTGGTCCTTGACCGGGCCATGCGCGTGCTGGAGGAGAGGACCGCCATTGCCAGGGTCAGGTTCCCCTATGTGCCCACCTACCTCACCTTCCGGGAGCTGGGGGGAGTCCTCAGGGCCGTGAAGGGCCTGGACTTCGACATGCTCCTCCTCGACGGCCAGGGGGTGGCCCATCCCAGGAGGGCGGGCCTGGCTACCCACGTGGGGGTCGTCCTCGACCGGCCAACCGTGGGGGTGGCCAAGGGGCTGCTGTGGGGCCGGGTTGAAGGGGAGCCGGAGGTGGGCCGTCCACTGCCCATCACCTGCCGGGGGCAGACCCTGGGCTATGCCGTGAGGACCAGGAAGGGCACAAAGCCCGTCTTTGTCAGCCCGGGCCACAGGGTCTCCCCGGAGGGGGCCCTGGAGCTGGTCCTGTCATGTCTTAAGGGCTACAGGCTCCCGGAGCCGGTGCGCCTGGCCCATATCCTGGCCGGGAGGGCCAGGGACGAGTTACTTAAAAACGATTAGCTACAAATATTTGAGTAGATGTTAACCCGCTCTTACCAGGGCATGGAGATCGAGACCCTGGTACCCCTGGCGCGCCTTGGATGCTGCAACGACGTGATAAACGTGTCCTCGGCAGAGCTGGCCCGGGAGCTTGGCGTTTCCCAGCAGACCACCTCTCGGAAACTCAAGAAGCTGGAGGAGGAAGGCTACATCCACCGGGACATCCATCCCAGGGGCCAGCGGATAGTGATCTCCCAGAAGGGTATCGATGAGCTCATGAGGCTCAAAAAAGACCTGGACGCCATCTTCGAGGCCCGCCGGGACCACATCGTGACCTTTAACGGCGAGGTGGTCTCGGGCCTTGGGGAGGGCAAGTACTATGTGACCCTCCCCGGCTACTACCGCCAGTTCGAGGAGCTGCTGGGCTTCGAGCCCTATCCCGGGACGCTGAACCTGCGCCTGAAAAAAGGCGAGGACATAAAGGCCCGACACATGCTCCAGGAAACAGGCGGCATGGAGGTGAAGGGCTTCAGGAACGGGAACCGGACATTCGGGCCGGTGAGGGTGTACCGGGCCGATATCGAGGGTGTGGAGGGCGCCTTCATCATACCCAAGAGGACCCATCACGGCATCGATACCATCGAGCTCATAGCGCCGGTGCGGCTGAGGGACCGGCTCGGACTCAAGGACGGCTCGTCAGTTACCGTCAAGATAAAGGCTTGAAGAGAGGTTGATAAGCGTGGACAGCGTCGAAGATGCGATAGAAGCACTCAAGAGGGGAGAACCCATCCTGGTCTACGACGGGGATGGCAGGGAGGAGGAGACCGATATCCTGGCGGCAGGCCAGTACGTGACCCCTGAGGTCATCCGGATGATGCGCCGGGACGGCGGCGGGCTGATATGCACGGCGGTGCACCCCGAAATCGCCAACCGGCTGGGCATACCTTTCATCGTGGACGTCTGGGCCACGGCCAGGGAGAAGTTCCCGGTGCTCCAGGCCCTGGAGGCCAACGACATCCCCTATGACGAGAAGTCGTCCTTTTCCATCACCATCAACCACCGCAGGACCTTCACCGGGATTACCGACAAGGACCGCTCCCTGACCATTACCGAGTTCACAAAACTGGGCGAGAGGTCCCTGAACGGCTACGACCCCTCGGAGTTCGGCAGGAATTTCCGCTCCCCGGGTCACGTCATCCTCCTGCGGGCGGCGGAGGGGCTCCTGGAGAGCCGCCAGGGCCATACCGAGCTCAGCGTTGCCCTCACCGAGATGGCGGGCCTGACCCCTGTGGCCACCATCTGCGAGATGATGGCCGACGACGGCCATTCCCTGCCCATAAAGGACTCCAGGAGGTATGCCGAGGAGCACGACCTGGTCTTCCTGGAGGGCAGGAAGGTCATCGAGGAGTGGCTGAAGGGCAGGTGACCGGGCCCCCCTCATTACGATGTCCGAGGTGATTATCCGCGGGAACCGCTTCTATGACGAGGACTGCATCACAGGCGCTCAAAAATACATCAAAGACAATTCCGTCGACCTGATCATCACCGACCCGCCCTATGGGATAGAGGCGGATACCTTCCAGGAGAGGCATTACGCGCGCAACGGCGAGTTTGTTGTTGAAGGGTATATCGAAATCCCAAAGGAGGAGTACCCGGACTTCAGCCGGAGGTGGATTGAGCAGGCAGAGAGGATATTGAGGCCGGGCGGGAGCATCTACATCGTCTCGGGCTACACCAACCTGAGGGATATCCTCAACGCCCTGGCCGGGACCTCCCTTGAGGAGGTCAATCACATCATCTGGAAATACAATTTCGGGGTGCATACCACAAGGAAGTACGTCTCGTCCCATTACCACATCTTGTACTATGTCAAACCCGGGGGACAGCCGACCTTCAACACCTACTGCCGGTATGGGCCCGACGAGGAGACCGAGAAGGGCGGGTCTGCCAACTACGCCGACAGGGAGGACGTCTGGGTCATCAACAGGGAATACAAGCCCGGGGAGAGGAAGAACATCAACGAACTCCCGACTGAACTGCTGATGAAGATGATACAGTACAGCAGCAACGAGGGAGATACCGTCTGCGACCTCTTCCTTGGCGGTTTTTCAACAGCCAGGGTGGCCATAGGGATGAACCGCAGGGTCATCGGGTTTGAGAAGAACAAGATAGGATTCGACTATCACATAGAGGAAATCCGGGGCATAAAACCCGGGGAGCTCCTGAAGACCCTGAGGAAACCCCGGCCCGGCAGATATACGAGGCGGGGAAAACCCTGGACCGATGACGAAATCGAGA
>JAADFM010000110.1 GCA_013152845.1 Methanobacteriota archaeon
GATATCGTGGAGCTCCAGGGAAGCGTGGACCAGGAGACGGCCGAAAGGCTCAAGGAGGCCTGCGGAGGCAGGACCCTCATCGCGGTGGCCGGGGAGTTCGGCATGGACAGGGCCAGGGAGCTAGTCGCTTCCGGGGCCGACATACTGATGATGAACCGGACCATCACCTGTGCCGAGGACATGAACAAGACGGCCAGCGAATACCTCCAGGAACTGCAGATATACGAGGTTGACCAGTTCCGGATAATGACGGACTTTTAGGGTTAGGGCAGCTCGTACTTCTCCACCGCCCCTATCGCCTCCCCCACCAGACGGCGAGTAATGAAGAGGGATGAATCCTCGGCCAGGGATGTAAGACCATCTATGGTTTCCTCCCTGGACAGTTTTTTGTCCCTGAAGGCCCGGAGGATGATGCCCACGCTTCCATGGGGTTCCAGCCCCAAGTCTTTAGCGGTTTCCCTGGCATCCAGGTCATCTGTCAGAACCAGGTTTATCCCCCTGTTCTTGGCCATGCTTATCGCCTCTGCCTCCCCCAGACCGATTTCGTGTTTCTCCACCAGAAGGGCGGCAAGTTCCTTCTCCCGGGCAGAGAGTTTCTCCATCTTGTAAGACGAGATTTCGCCCTTGCCCGGGGCATCTTTCTTCTCGAGTTCCCGATATACCGCCTCGGGTATGAGGAGGTCAAAACAGGCAAGGGCCCTGAAGAGACCTATCTCGGAGAGGTGGATGATAGGGCCGGAGTCCACAACGGCCCTACTCACCATGGAGCCCCCACTCTATGTCCTCCCTCACAGCCGCCTCCAGCATCGCGATGCGCTTCTTCTCCACCAGCTCGCGGACGGCATCCCTCACCGCCTCCGACCTGTTGGAGTACCAGCCCTCCTCGATGAGCTTGTCCAGCTCCAGGATGAGCCTCTTGGTCATCTTCGCCGGCACCGTCTCCATCGTATCACCATAGTATACCCTGGTACTAACGTTGTTAAAGTTTTTAGCTCCCGGCCTTGAAAAGAAATAAATAACCGATTGGACCTTCCCACTTGAAAGGACAATTACAGGAGTATGATTAAGCCATGAGCAAATCAAATGGAAAACTCTCAAATCCCCCCTATCTCGAGGTGGCCTTCGACATCCCTGACTGGAGGAGGGTGGAGGGCATCATCCGGGCCCTGCCCGAACACGAGGCCGTGGTCATCGAGGCCGGGACACCCCTCATCAAGAGGTACGGCGTGGAGGTCTGCCGGAAGATTCACCAGATCAGGCCGGATTCCGTGGTCCTGGCCGACCTCAAGACCCTCAGCTCCGGGGCCCGTGAGGCCCGCATGGCCGCCGAGGCCACCGCCGATGTTGTGGCATACTCGGGACTTGCGCCAATCCAGACCCAGGAAGAGTTCATCGAGGAGTGCAAGGGCCGCGGTGTGATGCCCCTTCTGGACACCATCAACCTCCATGAGCCCATAGAGGTCCTGGACCGGCTGAAGGTCAAACCCGACATCGTGGAGATCCACAGGGCCATCGACCTGGAGCTCACCGACGCCGGCCACCAGTGGGGGAACATCCCCGAAATCAAGGAGGCCATCGGCGGCGGCCTTGTTGCCGTGGCCGGCGGCATCAAGGTCCCAAAGGTGAAGGAGGCCCTCGCGTCCAGGGCAGACATCCTGGTGGTCGGCAGGGCCATAACCTGCGCCAAGGACGTAAACGGTGCTGCGAGGGCGTTTCTAAAAGAAATGGGCGTCTGGTAAGTCGAATCAGCCAGAAATGACAGGCTCCGAGGGGTTCAATGCCGGCTAAGGTATGGATTTTATCCCCCCTACCTTTTTGAATCCCCTGTCAAAGGTCAGTATCTCCTCAATCCCGTGGAGTCTCATCACCGCAACATTCGTGCAGTCGGTGAAACTCATCTTCAGGGTCTTGAACATCTCCCACGCTGCGGTGAAGGCATCTTTGTCTACTTCCAGCAATTCGAGCTCTGAATCCAACATATAACCGCCAAGCTCAACCGCTGCTTTCAATCCTGCCTTGACCAATGTCACCGTCACTGTCTCGTCAAATACGTAGTCAGATGTGTAAAGCTCTCCAAAGTCACCTGCGACGCCCTTCTCTATCAGTTCCACCGCCGCCTTGTGATGGGTGTCCCGCCTATTGTAATACGCCACAAACACGCAGGAGTCGATGAATACCGACAATCTATTCACCGTAGAGTATCTCATCGATTTCCATGCTGCTCTTTTCGGTGTCCTCACCCCAATCGATTGGCTTTAGTTCCAGGAGGCTTTTTTTAGGCCGCCTTTCCCTTTCCTTATGATTCAGCCAGAATTTCATCGCCTTAGTTACAGCGCTTCCGAGGCGTGCGCCATCTTTGACTGCCTCTGCCTTGAATCTCCTGAAGACCCTCTCATCCACGTCCCTTATCGTTATGTTCAAACATATCACCTTTTGTAAACATGTTTACATCTAACATCTAAAACCTTATCTGTGCAGGCAAAGGACGGACGGGCGTCTGGTAAAGGGGGCCAAACCCCGTCAGGCACCTGGCACGAAACCGTATTTGCGGTAAATCTCCTGGGCCTCCCTGGAGAATATGAAGTCCATGAAGGCCCGGGCGTTCTCCCTGTTCTTCGCCCCTTCAAGCATGGCGATGTAGTAGTTCACGGCATCGTGCTGGTCGAGGTCCGGGCCCACCTCCACGGCCTCCAGTTTCAGCCCCTGTCTCCTCGCATTCTCCACCTCCGTGGCCCAGACCGGCCCCACATCGGCCGTCCCTCTTGTAATCCTCAAAGGGGTTTCCCTGTGGTGGACGATGGTGAAGATGGTGGTGGCCTCGGCCCGCTTCTGCTCCATTATCCTCTCCACGAGCTCCTCCCCGCCTGCCTTCCGGTACATCTCCAGGATGTATTTGGTGATGTCCTCCATCTCCCCTGGCTGGGAAACCCTCACGTCGTCCCGGGCCAGGTCCTCCACCCCGGTGATGCCTTTGGGGTTGCCCGCGGCCACCATCAGGACCAGCCTGTTGTGCAGGTAGACTGAATAGTCCCCAACCAGACCGCGCTCCTTCAGGGTCACCATGGCGTCTTCGGTCACCGCCGTGTAGATGTCCGGCCGTCCCGGGATGATACGGTCCTGGAACCTGGCGCCACCGGCCAGGATCTGCCGCAGCTCAAGGCCCGGCGGCAGGGTCTCGTAGAATATCCTCTCCACCCCCGGATGCCGCTCCTGGAAGGACTCCA
>JAADFM010000111.1 GCA_013152845.1 Methanobacteriota archaeon
CATGAAGGCGAGCACCATCCTCTTCCTCTCCAACACGGCCATCATGATGTCCGCCATATTCATCCCTGTCTTTGCCCAGGGCATCGGGGCGGACACCGCCGAGATAGGTGTTATCGGCTTCGTCTACGGGGCGTCCATCTTCCTCTCCTCCTACCTCTTCGGCAGGGCCTCGGACATCCGGGGGCGCCGGGGCTTCCTGCGGGCCGGCCTCCTCCTCACCGCCCTGGCCTTCCTCTTCCAGAGCCTGGCCGGCAGCCCCCTCGAGCTGGCCCTCATCAGGGCATTCGCCGGTTTCTGCATAGGGATATACACCGCACCCCTCATCGCCTATGCCTTCGAGGCCGGGGGCAGGCTGGGCACCTTCAGCTCCTACGGTTCCCTGGGCTGGGCCCTGGGGAGCATACTGGGCGGGGTCATCGCCCAGCTGGGGGAAGGCTACTGGGCAGGCGACCCCCTGGCACCCTACCTGGGTGTCTTCATCCTCAGCGGCCTCCTGTACCTCGTATCCTTCTCCATATCCACCTCCCTGCCCGAGGTGGAGATGCGTCCTGTCACGACCCCACTCTTCCCCAGGGAGCTCCTCGGGCGCAACCTCCACATCTACGTCCCCCTGCTCCTGCGGGTCACCGGGGCCTTTTCCATCTGGATCATCTTCCCCCTCTTCCTGATGGAGCTGGGGGCCAGCAAGATGTGGATAGGCATCATATACTTCGCCAATGCGGGCACCCAGTTCTTCGTGATGCGCAGGCTCGACTTCGCCAACGCCACCCGCCTCTATGCCGGGGGCCTCCTCTTCTCGGCGGTGGTCTTCTTCGCCTACACGCTCCCCGGGACCTTCCTGTACATCATCCCCCTCCAGTTCCTCCTGGCCCTCACCTGGTCGTGGATGTACGTGGGAGGGCTGCGCTACCTGACAGAGAACAACGAGGAGAAGGCGGCATCCATCGGGTTGATGAACTCCATGATGAGCATCTCCATGGGTGTGGGTCCCCTCCTGGGAGGTTTCATCGCCGGGGGGTTCGGCTTCCATGGGGTCATGTACTTCGCATCGGGCCTGTCCCTCCTGGGCCTCCTCATATTCCTCGCCACCAGACCGCGGGCCTAGAAGTCCATGACGTCCTTCAGGGTATAGGGCAGCTCTTCCACGAGGTCGCCGGCCGAGAAGGCGTAGCCCTTCACCTGGTAGAGCTCGTCCCCGGCCGCACCGCAGAGGAAGGCGGCACAGCAGGCGGCGTGGAAGCTGTCCATGCCCTGGGCGATGAACCCGGCTGTGACCCCGGCCAGGACGTCCCCGGTGCCCCCGACGGTCATGCCCGGGTTCCCGGTGGCGTTGAGCCTCACCTCACCGCCCCCGGCGATGATGTCCACCGGGCCTTTGAGGAGAATGACCGTCGAGAGGGCCTCTGAGGTGTTGAGGACCATCTCCCTGCGGGCCTCTGCCTCGGCGGGCAGCTTCTTGTCCGTCAGTTCCTGGAACTCCCGGGAATGGGGGGTGATGACGGCGTCCATCTTCTTCAGGATATCGAGCCTGCCCTTGAGGGCCTTTATGGCATCGGCGTCGATGACCACGGGTCTGTCCATCCTCTCCAGGAGCTTGGCCACCCCGGCATCGGACTTCCTGTCCCGGCCCATGCCCGGGCCGATGACCACCGCATGGCACAGGGCGGCCAGGTCCAGGATGGCCTGGGCATCCTTCCTTCCGGCGAGGTCCTTTGGATATTTCCGGACGATGAGGTCAGGGGAGATGGACCTTGCGGCATCGAAGTTGGACTCAGGGGTCATGAGGTAGACCAGGTCGGCACCCGACCTGAGGGCGGCCAGGGCGGCCAGGACCGGGGCACCCAGGTACTCCTCGCTGCCACCGATGACCAGCACCCTGCCGTGGTCCCCCTTGTGGGAGTCCGCCTTCCTCCTGCCGAGGTTCACGATGAGGTCCCCGGGCCCCACGTGGCTCTCCGCCTCCGGGGGGATGCCGATGTCCTTCACCACCGTATCATATCCCTCGAGGCCCTTCTTCATCCTGTGGAAGGTGACCACCAGGTCGGCGTCGACGCACCCGTGGTCCTCCCCGGTATCGGCGTCCAGGCCGGTGGGGACGTCCACCGAGAGTTTGAAGGCGTCCCGGCGGTTTATCTCATAGACCAGGGACTTCACGGGCTCCCGGAGGGTCCCGGTGATGCCGGTGCCCAGGAGGGCGTCCACGATGACATCGGCCTCGAGTCCCGGCACCTTCCCTGTCTCATAACGGTCTATCTCAACCTCACCCTTGATGCGCCTGAAGTTCTCCCCGGCCTCCGGGGTCTTGATGTCCTCTTCCGCCCCCACCAGGAGGACCCGGACCCCGGCACCCGCCTCGTGGAGATGCCTGGCGACGACGAACCCGTCCCCACCGTTGTTCCCGGTGCCGCAGACCACCAGGAAACTGGTCTCCCCCAGCTCGAAGCGCTCTTTGAGGACCTCGAAGACGGCCCTGCCCGCGTTTTCCATGAGCTCGGCCCTGGGCACACCGAAATACTCGGAGTTGATGTCCACGGCCCGCATCTTCTTGGAGGTGATATATTTTTTAACCATCCCGATTGATACATAACCCTTTAAGAGAAGATAAACCTTGTGATACCATGTTCGAGCTCAAGTTCAGGGACGCAGCGGGCAGGGCAGGGATATTCCACGTCAGGGACAGGACTCCAGACCCCGGCCGTCCTGCCGGTGGTGAACCCCAGGGCCCAGGATATACCCCTTCCGGAAATCAGGGAAATGGGCTTTGAGGGTGTGATTACCAACTCCTATATCATCTGGAAGGACAGCGGGCTTAGGGAGTCCGTCCTGGCGGCGGGCATCCACCGCCACCTGGGGTTTGACGGGGTTGTGATGACGGACTCGGGTTCCTTCCAGCTCTACAAGTACGGTGACGTGGAGGTGGCGCCGGAGGAAATCATCGCCTTCCAGGGGGAAATCGGCAGCGATATAGGCGTCATCCTGGACATCCCCACCCCCCCGGACGTCGGCAGGAGGAATGCCGAGTCCGATTTGAAGGAGACCATCAGGCGGGCCGGGGAGGCCACCCGCCCCGGGGACATGCTCCTTGCAGGGACGGTCCAGGGCTCGACCCACTGGGACCTGAGGGAGGAGGGCGGGAAGGCCATGGGTGCCCTGGATTTCGACCTCCACCCCATCGGCGGTGTGGTCCCCCTCATGGAGAACTACCGGTTCGCAGACCTGGCCAGGGTGATTCTCCATGCCAGGAGGTTCCTGCCCCCCGAGCGCCCGGTGCACCTCTTCGGCTGCGGCCACCCCATGGTCTTCGCCCTGGCAGTCGCGCTGGGCTGCGACCTCTTCGACTCGGCGGCCTATGCCCTCTATGCCAGGGACGGCCGCTACATCACCCCCGGGGGGACCTTCCACCTGGAGACCATGGCGGAGTTTCCCTGCTCCTGTCCGGTATGCTCGGGGTACACACCCCAGGAGCTCCTGGCCGCAGATAGGGCGGAGCGGGTCCGCCAGCTGGCCAGACACAACCTCCACGCCACCCTGGAGGAGATGAAGAGGGTGAAAAACGCCATGGCCGGGGGCGCCCTCTGGGAGCTGGTCCAGGAGCGGGCTGCGGCCCACCCCGCCCTCCTGGAGGGCCTGAAGGCGGCCCTGGGTTTCAATCTGGAGGCCGGCGACCCGGTATCGAAGCAGAGCGCCTTCTTCTATACCGGCCCGTGGTCCCTCAAAAGACCCGAGGTCCGGCGCCACCTTGAGCGCCTGGCCCGGATAGAGGAGCGGGCCCGGGCCCTGGTCATCCTGCCCGATGCCGGAAAACCCTACTCGAGGCATTACGGCACCTTCAGCAACAGGGACTACCACATCTGTGTGCTCTCCCCGGTCTTCGGGATGGTGCCAACCGAAATCGACGACATCTATCCCCTGAGCCAGCACGTGGCACCGGGTGAGCCGGACAGGGAGCAGAGGGAGTTCATGAAGGCCGCATCAGAGGAATATTCCCGGGGGTTCCACCGCGTATTCGTCCATGAGTCCCTGGCCTGGCTCGGCCTGGGGGACGAGGTCATAAGGGACATCAGGGGTACGGGGAAGGGCGACGAGCTCATGAAACTGAGGGCCATGGCTGATTACCAGTTCGGGCAGGGGGCTGGCAGGCTCCTCTTCCCGGAGGGGACCCGGGTGGAACGGGCCAGGACCGGCAAGATAAGGAGGGTGTACCTGGAGGGAGAGTATATCTTCACCTCCAGGGCCTCGGACGGGATGCTGGTGCCAACCATGGCAGGGGCCCGCCGTATGCTCCTCCTGCCCTGGCCCGGGAACCGGGTGGTGGTCTCCGACCAGGAGGCCGCCGGCTACGTGAGGGAGGGCAGGAGCGTCTTCGCAGGGTTTGTCACAGACTGCGACCCGCAGCTGCGGCCCTACCAGGAGGTGGTGGTGGTCGACGGGGATGACAACCTCCTGGCCACCGGCAGGAACCTGCTTTCAGGTCCCGAGATGCTGCGCTTCAAGAGGGGTGTTGCGGTGAAGACGAGGCACGGGGCAGTCAACTTGAGATGAGACCGGCATGGAAAACACCCATGGTGGCGGCCAGGACGACCGCCCCTGCGAGGATGACCCCCACAACGATGGCCGGGAAGGAGTATCGAAACCTGATGTCAAACACATAGGCTGCGGCCACCCCGGTCCAGGCCCCGGTGACGGGAAGGGGCACCGCCACAAAGGGGATGAGGCCCAGGGCACCGTATTTCTCTATCTTCTCCCCGGTCCTTCGGCGGGTGCGGGCAAAGAGCCACCGGAAAAAGGCATCGAAGACGCTGAACCTGCGGAGCCACTTCTCCACCCTTTCCAGAAATAGCAGTAGGGGTGGAACCGGGATGAGGTTTCCAAGGACCGAGAGGGCGTAGGCCTCGGGAACGGGCATCCCGTAGACCTTCAGGGCCAGGGGCAGGGCGCCCCGGAGCTCGGAGATGGGCAGCATGGCGATGAAGACGACGATGAACTGGGGCGGGAGCCCGTTCAGGAAATCCACGATGGCCTTCTCTATCATCTCGAACACAACACCAAACTTTAATATATGCAGGAATGGACAGGAGGGATATATGAATAAATCGGTGTGGGCGCGTGTCGTTTTGCTGCTGCTGATAGGGTTACCCGGAACCGTTGGCGCCGAACCCCAGGCCCAGGTCGGGTGGTCCTACACCACCGGGGGGTCGGTTGTGGGGGTCGCTGTGTCCTCGGACGGGAGCTTCACCGCGGCATGCTCCCAGGACGGCTATGTCTACGGGTTCCACAAGAACGGCACCCTCTGGTGGAAGACGCAGCTGGATTCCCTGCCCCAGGCCTTGGCCGCCTCCTCGTGGGGCGACCGCATCCTGGCAGGCGACGATTCCCGCATCTATCTCCTGAACATGACCGGGCAACTCCTCTGGAAGAGGGATGTCCTGAACACCAACGACGTGGCCGCAAGCCCTGACGGGAGCTTCCTTGTGGCAGGGACGTCCGACGGTTTCGTCAGGGCCTATGATGCCGCCGGCAGCCTGGCGTGGAGCTACAAGACCCCCTATGCGGTCCAGGCGGTGGGGGTCTCAGAAGACGGCAGCCGCGTAGCCGCCGGGACGTCCGACGGCATGGTCTACCTCCTGGACCAGGGCGGGGCCGTGATGTGGAGCTTTGATATAGGGAGGTTCATCAACGACATCGCAGTGGCCGGGGAATCGGTGCTGGTGGCCACCGAGCGCAACCGCATCTTCTACCTGAGGGACGGCGCCCAGGAGAGGAGCGATTACTACCCGTCCGACCCCCTGGCCCTGGGCCCCGGATGGGGCCTACCTGGCCATAGGCCTCACCGACGGCACGGTCTACTCCTACCAGCTGGGCTACAAGAAGCTGTGGGAGCTTGACGCAGGCGGGACCGCCCATGCGGTTGACATCTCTGACGGGGGCGAGTACCTGGCCGCAGGCGCTGGGGACCTGGTGAGAGTGCTCACACCCCCGGACACGACCCCGCCGGTGATAACCATCGTCTCGCCCGAGCACGGGGCGGTGGTCACGGGTTCTGTCACCATCGATGCCAGTTTCGACGAGCCCATCTCCCGGGTGGAGCTGGAAATCGACGGCGAGTTCGCCGGCGGCTCCCTGCCCCGCCAGTGGACCACCTCGGCCTACCCCGAGGGGAGGCACACCATCCTGATAAGGGCCACCGACAAATCCGGCAACACAGCGGAGAAGACCATCGAGGTCGTGGTGAGCCGTGCCCCGCTCTCCAACGCCAGCTCCACCCCCGAACCTTCCCCCTCCGCACCGCAGGCGGTGGAAGGTGAGGAGGCCCCACCCGCCAATCTAACGGCCGGTACCGGGGAGGAGCCTGCTCCAACGTCCCCGGCCTTTATCCCGGACGTGCCCAGGAGGAGTCCCCTCAAGACGGTGGCCATACTCCTGGTACTCATCCTCGCCTTCGCCCTGGCCTATCTCTCAACCACCCGCAGGCGGGAGAGGCGCTACCAGTGGAAGGGCAAGTAGCTCATAACCTGGCAAGTTCCCGGAGCCTCTCGCTGGGCCCGAGCAGGACCAGCACGTCCCCGTCCTCGAGTTTTGTATCAGGCGGCGGGTTGTGGAGCAGCTTCCCCTCCCTGTGGACGGCCAGGATGGACGCCTCCCGTTCCGGGAGCTTGAGGTCCTTTATCTGCCTGTGGTGGTAGCCGGAGTCTTTTGTCACCACCACCTTGGC
>JAADFM010000112.1 GCA_013152845.1 Methanobacteriota archaeon
CATATCAACTAATGGATTATTTAAACGGTATTTTCTTACAATCTTCATAAATACTTCATCGGTAATAATGTTATTTCTTACGAATTCTAAATTTGTAGAGCAATCTTCCATCATCAAACCTCATGTCTACAATTTTAGCTTCTTACATCCGAACTTTGTTCGTATATCCCTCCATTTTAGCTGTATATACGAACTTACGAACTCCACCCCTTTGATGGCTCCCACACTTTCACCTCCCGTCCATGTTCCATCATCTCTTACCGCTATGTGTCAAACAGGGTATATATATTGTGATTCAGCAGAATATTCCCTCGGTGCTTCCCCCAGCTTTTCAGAGCCCCGCTTTCAGCAATATCTCTCAACGCATTCTGAGGTGCTGAGCCTTTCAATCTCCTCCACTTTGTCGAAGTCCCCATCTTCACTTAAAATAACTGACAGGCCGACCCCCTTCATCGCCGAGGCGTGGATTGCATCTCTGGGGTCAAGGGCGGTTTTTTCGTATGTCTCAATCATCTTGATAATAACGGATTTATCGATATCAATCCATTTTATCGGCATCGATAGCATGGCCTTTGCGATTTTTATGGAAGATTCCTTCCCGATCTTTCTCTGCAGGACCCAGATTACTTCATCAATCACGAGGAAAGACGATGCGCAGGTAATCTTCTTTTCATTTATGAGCCTGACAATCTCCCTGCAGTTCCTTCCCAATCTCCCACTGTCAACTGCTGCGAAAATGAATACATTGGAATCGATGTACAAAATCAGGCCTCCCCGTATCTGGCCTCCAGCTCTCTTTTGATTTCCTTCATCGAGATTTTTCCTGCCCCTTCTTTGCACACCTGGGAAAACACATCTACCACATCTCGCTTCTTAGAGAGTATTATCTTTCCATCCTCAACATCGATTATCAATTCATCCCCTACATTGATCCCTAGAAGGTCCCTGATGGTCTTTGGGATTACAATCTGGCCTTTTGCCAGCACAGTCTTCGATATCATTCCAACCACCGGATAACCATATAGTTTAACTGATTAATTAAACTTTCGGAGAGTATCCTGGATGTCAACCTGGTCTTCTAGCTGAACATCTCTTTTGGGGGCTGTGTCCCTTTCGGCATCTGCTTCAGCGCCGCATCCAGGTGCTCTTCGGTAATCTCGCCGGCATCATCCAGCAGGGCCCGGTGTAGGGCGGTCTTGAGGAGTTTGTCCTTTATATCCCGGCCCGAGAAGCCCTCGGTGGCGGCCACGTACTTCCCGAGGCCTGCCGAGACCTTCAGGGGGAGCTTGCCGATATAGTGCCTCAGCAGCTCCAGGCGTTCCTTTTTGTCAGGGAGTTTGAACTCCATCTCCTCCTCGAACCTGCTGCGCAGGGCCTGGTCCAGGATGCCCACGTTGTTGGTGGCGGCAATGGTCACCACCCCCTTGTTCTCCTTTATGCCGTCCAGCTCGGACAGGAGGGAGTTCACCACCTCGGAGACGTCCCCTCTCAGTGACTGGAAGGCCCGGTCCAGCCCCACGGCGTCGAGCTCGTCGATGAAGATGATGGCCGGGGATGTATCCAGGGCGCTCTGGTAGAGGTCGTGGATTCTCTTCGCCCCGTCTCCCACGAACTCCCCGATGAGGTCTGTGGCCCGGATGAGGAAGAGGGTGGAATCGGTCTCCTTGGCCAGTGCCTTGGCGGTCATGGTCTTGCCCGTGCCCGGGGGGCCGTAGAAGAGGATGTTCCTTGGGGCCCATTCACCGAAGGATTCGGGGTCCTTCAGGTACCTGATGACCAGGGCGCATTTGTCCTTGACCTCCTGGTGGCCGATGATGTCGGCAAAGGAATAGCTCGTGCCCATCCACAGGGGGCGCTGGGCCTCGGCCTTTTCCAGGGAGACCACCGTCTCCTCGGTGATGGAGACCTCGCCGGGTGGGAGGACCTTCACCACCTCGAAGGCAAAGTCCGGCATGGCCCTGGAATCGAAGAGGAAGTCTCCCTTACGGATGGTGGCGCCCATCCACTGCTCCCTGGCGTACACCTCGAAGAGGCGGTCGTTGGTGACGTTTATGGGATAGACCTTCTGGATGTCCCGCAGTGGGAACCCTGCCGGGCGCAACCTGACAAGCCTCGCCGGCCTTGCCTCTTCCTGTTCCCTCGGGACGGGTTCTTTTAACTCCTTTATCCTGAAGGGTACCCACTCGTCTAGATAGGTCTGAATCTCTTCATCCTCCGAAAACTCAATCAAAAGTTAGCGTCCTTTTTAATGTCAAAAAAGGATGTTGAAATCATGGCAGCGCCATCACATCCCCCCAGGGCCGTGGGCTTTGCAGCGGTCATGTTCAGGACCGAGGAGGACTACCGCCGGGCGAGGGCGGCCCTGGAGGAGAGGCAGGGGGAGGTGTATCTGGAATCCCGGGTTTTCCCCTTTGACTTCACCGACTATTACCGGGAGGAGATGGGCGGGGGCCTGTCGAAGAGGTTCCTGGCCTTTTCTGAGCCGGTCGAGAGGGCCTGCCTTGTGGAGATGAAGACAGTCACCGGGGGCATCGAGAGGGAGCTTTCCGTCGGCGGGCGCAGGCGGGTCAACCTGGACCCGGGCTATGTGACCCCCCACAGCGTGGTCCTGGCCACAGCAAAGGACTTCCCCCACAGGGTATATCTCGGCCGGGGCGTCTTCGCAGAGGTGACCATGACCTTCCGCAGGTCGGGCCCGGAGTTCTTCCCATGGACCTATGCCGATTACAGGACCGATGTGGCCCGGGAATTCTTCACGGAGCTGCGGGCCAGGGCCGTGGGGCTCCAGAGGTCTTAGCCCAATGGTTTCCAGTGGCTCCATGGGAAGCACCGGAAGAGGAAGAGGGCAAATGACAAACTACTTATACAGACACGGCGTAATAGAGTAATGCGAGCCTTGTAAGAGGTGCTTGCCGGGAGCTATCTCCGATAGCAAAACGGCAACGACGGAGCGCAACCCTTCGGGGATGCAATCTGTCTGAGAGAAGGAAACATTCGGCCTTCGGGTCGAGTGGGACCAACTCTCGGCCTTTTACAGGCTCGCACTTTTTATTGGACGTTTTTTCCCTTCACCATGCCTGCATAGACCTTGAATAGGGAGGCCAGGGAGCCGATGGTGAGCACCAGCAGGCCGGTGACCACCAGGATGAGGGACACGATTATCTGGATGTTGTTGACACCCTTGTAGAGGCTGGAGTATGGGTCGCCCAGGCCCAGGAGGCCCAGCCCGGTGATGAACCCCCCGATGATGCCCCACCCGATGAGGTATACCAGGAGCACTCCTGCCGCCTTGAAGGAATCCGCCCAGCTTACCAGTTGACTCACCTCAGAACCATATATCTCCCTCCTACTACTTTATCCTTGCCTGTCAAAAGGTATATAAAACCCTTCTGAGACATCCTATCTGAGGTGGATTCATATGGCGCAAGGGGAGATGCCGGAGATTCCCCCCACAAGGGGCGACGACCTCCACAACCTGGAGTACGCGGAGGATGCCGACCTCGTCCTGTTCATGGCCGGCAACCAGTTCATGGCCATGGAAGAGCTGCTGGAGTCCTTCCAGGAGCGGCATCCGGGGGTGGAGAGGATATTCTACGAGACCCTGCCGCCGGGCCTTGAGCTGCGGCAGATCTTGGCCGGCGGCGCCAGGTTCCAGGACCGTATCATCCCGGGACGGCCGGACATCTATACGGCGGTGACCGAAGACGCCATGGTGACCCTGAAGGAGCGGGGTCTGGTTGGGGACTATTCAGTCTACCTGCACAACAGGCTGGTCCTGATGGTGGCCGAGGGCAACCCCAAAGGCATCACCGGGGTGGAGGACCTGGCCCGGGACGACGTGAGGGTCTCCCAGCCAGGGGAGATGGAGGACATCACCAAATACATCCTGGAGATGTACCGCAGGGCAGGCGG
>JAADFM010000113.1 GCA_013152845.1 Methanobacteriota archaeon
TCCAGGTTGTATGGGGCCCTGGTCTCTGACTTGAAGGTCTTGTAGAGTACCGACGCCAGTTCTATGCACTTCGACTCTTCGCCATGACAGGTGAGGATGCGCTCGGGCTTGGAGTTGAGCCTCCTGATGTAGTTGATGAGCTGGTTGCGGTCCGAATGGCCGGAGAACCCGTCGATGGTGTGGACCTGCATGTTGATGGGGATGACCCGGGTCTTCCCGTTCTCCTGGACAGGGAGCTCCCTCCAGCCCTTCTGGACCCTGCGCCCCATCGAGCCTTCCGACTGGTAGCCCACGAAGATGATGGAGTTCTTGTAGTCCTCGGCCAGGGCCCGGAAGTACTCCATGATGGGCCCGCCGGCCAGCATGCCCGAGGTGGCCAGGATTATGGCGGGCTCATCGCCGTCGATAATCTCCTGCCTCATGGGCGGTCCGCTCACCTGCTCGAAGACTTCGGAGAGGAAGGGGTTGTCCCCCTTGTGGAATATCCGGTCCCTGAGCTGGCGGTTGAGGTACTCGGGATAGGTGGTGTGGATGCCGGTGGCCTCCCATATCATGCCGTCCAGGTAGACAGGGACCTCGGTGATGGCCCCCCGCTTCATGTAGTCCGCCAGGGACACCATGAGCTCCTGGGCCCTGCCCACGGCGAAGACCGGCACGATGGCCTTCCCGCCGGCGGCGATGGTCTCGTTGACCACGTCAAGGAGGTGCTGCTCTGCCTTCTTCCTGGGGGGCTGGATGTCCTTGGCCGAGCCATAGGTGCTCTCGGTGATGAGGGTCTCCAGACGGGGGAAGCGTATGTTGGCAGGTTCAAATAGCCGGGAACGCTCGAACTTAAGGTCGCCGGTGTAAGCAAGATTGTAGAGGCCGTCCCCCATGTGGAAATGGGCGATGGAGGAGCCCAGGATATGGCCCGCGTTGTGGAGGGTGAGCCTGATGTCGGGTGAGATGTCGGTGACCTCCCCGTACTCCAGGGGGATGACGTGGTTGACCACCTTCTTGACGAACTTCCTGGGGTAGGGCAGCTCCTTGCCCTCCCGCTCGGCCACGTCCAGGTAGTCCCACTGGAGCAGGAACATGAGGTCCCTGGTCGGGGGGGTGCAGTAGACCGGCCCCTCGTAGCCCATGTAGAAGAGGTAGGGCAGGAACCCGCAGTGGTCCAGGTGGGCGTGGGTGATGACCACCGCATCCAGTTCCTGGAGCTTGAACTCCGGGACGTTGAGGTAGGGGAATATCTTGTCCTTCTCCTGGGCGGCCACGTTGACGCCGCAGTCCACCAGGACCTTGCTCTCGGGCGTGTGGAGATAGATGGACGAGCGGCCCACCTCCCGGAACCCTCCCAGGGCGCTGACGCGTATCCAGTACCCGCCCCTCACCATGGGCGCGCGGTGAATCCTCTTCCCCACCCGCCTGAGGAGCTCCTTCCTCTCATCGCTCTTCTGGATGGTGATTCTGCGGACGCTCTCTACTATCTTGGACTTTATGGGCGGGGTCCTGGTGACCCGGGGTGTCCAGCCCACCGCCATCTTGATCTCGCTTAAGGTCTTGCCTGACTTTCCGATGACCAGCCCGGGTTTGACCGCCTCGATGATGGCCTCCCCGAAGTTCGGGTCGAACTGGATGTTGGTGATGCCGGCGTCCTCGGGCACCACCGCCTTGATCTTCTCGATGGCCTCCTCTTCCTTGGTCAGGACCGAGGGGTCGGGTCTTACGATAATCCTCTTCCTGATAATCCTGGCCAGGTCCTTTATGATGTTACCGTCTGCGGCCAGGACCGAGGGGTTTTTCGAGTACAGCACCACCCCCGGACCCTCGAAATCCACCTTGGTGACGAGGGCCGTGGATGGCACGTTGTCCTTAACTGCCTTTTTTATCTCTGTCAAAGTCTCCTGAACTGCCATTGGGTCACCTCTAAAACGAGGGGTGATGACTCGGAATACTGGAATTACTGGTTTAAATGGCCTCGAGGATCTTTGTGACCTCTTCCTCTGGTAGTTTCTCCCAGCCTTCCTTGGTGATCTTTACCACATCGATTCCGTTGCCGGTCATGGCGTCCCGCTCCAGGGCAGACCTCAGGGCCCTCACGCAGAGTTTGACGCAGTCGTCTATGGCCATGTCCTCCTCGAACCCGTCGTCCAGGACGCCATAGGCTACCGGAGAACCCGAGCCCGTGGCCACGACCTTGTCCTCGATGAGGCTTCCCAGGGGGTCCAGGGAATAGATCTTGTTGCCTCTGGAATCAACCCCGCCGACGATGAGCTGGACAATCATGGGGTAGTACCTCTGCTGGAACAGGATGTTGGCCATGAGTGTTGCCACGGCATCCACGCTCATCTCCCTGCCGGTCCTCATGCGGAATATCTTGGCCTCGGCCTGAATCCACCGGATGAGGGCCTGGGCATCGGCCACCGAGCCGGCCACCGTGGCACCGATGTGCTCGTCTATCTTGAAGCTCTTCTGTACGATTTTGTGGGCGATGAGGGTCCCCATGGTCGCCCTCTTGTCCGAGGCGAGGACGATACCATCGTTGCAGGCCACCCCTACGGTTGTGGTCCCCTTCATGTATTCTTTCGCTTTTTCCAAAGCCTCCATTTACGACACTCCTCCAGTTTAAAAGAAGGAAAAGCAGATTTGTTACAAGTGGATAAGCCGGGTTTACACTATATAAATATTTCTGTGGTTTGCCCTGAAATCCGCCGCCATCAGTGCATGTTTTTATGCAGATATGTAAAAGTATAAATAGAAAATGGATTCCTTATGGCCATAAATCACAGCGGAGGTTCGAGTATGGAAGAGACGAAGGTACTCCTTGATCTCGATGAGATGCCCAAGAAGTGGTATAACATCCTGCCAGATTTGCCAGAACCCCTGGCTCCACCCCTGCACCCTGCCACCAAGGAGCCCGTGGGGCCTGACGACCTTGCGCCCCTGTTCCCCATGGAGCTCATAAAGCAGGAGGTCAGCCAGGACAGGTACATCGATATCCCGGAAGAGGTCAGGGAGGCCTACTTCCAGGTCGGCAGACCCACCCCCCTCTACAGGGCCAAGCGCCTGGAGAAGTACCTCAACACACCTGCCAAGATATACTACAAGAGGGAGGACGTATCCTTTGCCGGCTCCCACAAGCCCAACACCGCCATCGCCCAGGCCTACTTCAACATGAAGGAAGGTGTCGAGAAACTCGCCACCGAGCCGGGCAGTGGGGCACGGCGCTGTCCCTGGCCGGCGCCCTCTTCGGCATCGATGTCAACGTCTTCATGGTAGGCATCAGCTTCAACCAGAAGCCCTACCGGCGCATCATCATGGAACTCTACGGTGCCGACGTTGTCTCCTCCCCCTCTGAGAGGACGGACTTCGGCAAGAAGATGCTGGAGCAGGACCCAGACCACCCCGGCTCTCTGGGCATCGCCATAAGCGAGGCCATCGAGACTGCTGTCAAGTCCGGGGGGACCACCAAGTACTCCCTGGGCTCTGTGCTGAACCACGTTCTCCTGCACCAGACCATCGTCGGCCAGGAGGTCCTCCTCCAGTTCGAGAAGATAGACACCAAGCCCGACGTCATGATAGGCTGCGTGGGCGGCGGCTCCAACTACGCCGGGTTCATGTACCCGGCCATGGGCCGCAAGCTCCGGGGCGAGGACGACGGGACCCGGTTCATCGGCGTGGAGCCCGCATCCTGCCCGACCCTGACCAAGGGCGAGTACAAGTACGATTTCGGCGACACCGCCGGCATGACCCCCCTGCTCATGATGTACACCCTGGGCCACGACTTCGTGCCCTCGCCCATCCACGCAGGCGGCCTGAGGTACCACGGCGACGCCCCGTCACTTTGCCTGCTCAAAAAGCTTGGCTACACCGAGGCGGTCACCTACGACCAGGTCCAGACCTTCGAGGCAGGGAAGCTGTTCAGCAAGACCGAGGGTCTTGTCCCGGCACCCGAGACCTGCCATGCCATCAAGGCCGCCATCGACGAGGCCCGCAAATGCAAGGAGACCGGCGAGGAGAAGGTCATCGCCTTCAACTTCTCGGGCCACGGGCTCCTGGACCTTAAGGGCTACGGCGACCTTCTGGAAGGAAAGCTGGTCAAGTACGTCTAGAGGGCGACCTGCCCTCCTTTCCTCTCCCCTTGGGAAAAGGTAAATAAAGGGAAAAGTTAAATACTAATCGGGAGAGATGAAGTGGCATGAGTGACGGGAGCAAGGCCAAGGTCCTGGTCGCCGAAGACTACAAGCCCTTGGTGGAACTCTATAACGTATGGCTGAAGGACCAGTACGAGGTAATCCCGGCATACAACGGCCAGGAGGCGGTGGACAAGTTCAAGGAGCACCGGCCCGACCTGGTCATCATGGACGTGCGTATGCCAGTCAAGGGCGGGGATGAGGCCATCAAGGAGATATTCGAGATAGACCCTGAGGCCAGGATAGTGGCCATCACCGCCTACCCCTACACCGAGGAGGAGCTGGGGGTCGAGGTGGTCAGGAAGGGGTTCAAAAAAGACGAGTTCCTGCGCCTGGTGGAGAGGAAACTCAAGGAATGAGGGGTATTTTACAGAAATTATAAATGAGGGGGCCTTACTAATCTTGGGCTAGGTCGATGGAAATGCCCCAGGTCAAGATATATGACACCACCCTCCGGGACGGCTCCCAGTCCGAGCACATATCCTTCTCTGTGGAGGACAAGCTCCGCATAGCCAGGAAGCTGGACGAGCTCGGGATACATTACATCGAGGGCGGCTGGCCGGGCTCCAACCCCAAGGACATCGAGTTCTTCCAGAGGGTTAGGGGCATCAAGTTCAAGAACGCCAGGATGGTGGCCTTCGGCTCCACCCGCCACGCCAAGAGGACGGCCTCCCGGGACCCCAACATAAAGGCCCTACTCAGGGCCGGGACCCCCACGGTATGCGTCTTCGGCAAGACCTGGGACCTGCACGTCAAGGACGCCCTGAAGGTCTCCCTGGCCGATAACCTGAAGATGATAAAGACCTCCATCGCCTACCTGAAGAAGAAGGACAAGGAGGTCCTATTCGACGCCGAGCACTTCTTCGATGCCTACAAGCGCAACCCGGACTATGCCATGGATACCCTGAGGGTGGCCGAGGAGGCCGGGGCCGACTGCCTGGTCCTCTGCGATACCAACGGGGGGACCATGCCCTACGAGGTCCATTCCATCATGGAGGCGGTCCAGGAGGAGATAGAGGCACCCCTGGGCATGCACGCCCACAACGATGCCGAGATGGCGGTGGCCAACTCCATCATGGCGGTCCGTACCGGGGCCGTCCACGTCCAGGGGACCATCAACGGCTACGGCGAGCGGGCGGGAAACGCCAACCTGTGCTCCATCATCCCGAACCTGAAGATAAAACTGGG
>JAADFM010000114.1 GCA_013152845.1 Methanobacteriota archaeon
CCTAGACCTCCACCCTCAGTTTCGAGAAATCCTCTTTTATCTTGATATCGAACCCCAGGCCCTCCGCCACCTCCTCCAGGAGTATCTTCAGGAAGCGCTTGCTGGGTGCAGCCCCCAGCACCAGGGTGAACTCCCCCTCCGATGCCTTCCTGAGCTTGAAGAGGTTGCAGGCCTCCAGGCGCTTCAGCACGCCCTCCATGTCCCTCACCTTCCCCCTGAACTGGTCCCCGTGTGAGCGGGCTATCTGGTGGTGGGCCTCCCAGAACTCCTCCGGCTCCATGGTGCCCTCCAGGATGCGCATGAACAGTATCCAGTGGTCCACGTCGATGATGAGGTGCTCCCCGCTGGTCAAAAGTTCCATATAGAGGTTCATGCGCCCGTCGTCCATGACCTGGTCCCGGTACCTGGCATAGAACTCGATGGCGTCCCGGATGGTCTTTGACTTTGAGCGCCGCCTCCCCTCCATGAGGGCCTGGAGGGTCCTGTAGGTATCCTCATCCATGGAGGTGGTTATCCTCATGACCTGAAACCCCCCGCCCGGAATATATAAACCGATTTGTGATGACTTCATAAAAAGTATGATTTGTTCTTACACATTCGTAAACACCCTTTTATATAGCACCGGGGATTTCTTCTGACATCGGACCTCCCGTCAAGTATTTGACCTATAAAACCAAGATTACCTGGATAAACGGGAGGTTAGAAACACTAGAGGTGGTATAATGGTAAAAAGCGAGGTGGAAAGATGAGTGCCCAGGAAGAAGCGAAGAAGAAGTTGAAGGATGCGAAGGTGAAAAACGTACTCTGCTTTTTCAGTGATATCAGGGGAATCCTGCAGAGCTTCACAATCCCTGCAAAGATCTTCACAGAGGGCAGCGGTCTGGAGGACGGCATAGGATTCGACGGCTCCTCTATCAGGGGCTTCAAGAGCATCGAGCAGAGCGATATGGTGTGGGTGCCTGATGCAACCACCCTGGAGGTAGTCCCATGGATCGAGGACCCCATCCAGAAGTCTGCCATCATGTATGGGGACATCTATGAGGCCTTTGCGGCCAAGGGAGGCGGCAGGCAGGCAGACTGCGACCCCCGCGGTTATGTGGCAAAGAACGTCACAGAAAAGGCCAAAAAGATGGGGTACAGGGCTGTGTTCGGCCCGGAAATCGAGTATTTTGTCTTCGAGAGCATAGACCCCACCAGCCTCCAGTATGACATGTGGGTCTCTCCCAACGGCGGGGCCGGAGACTCCTGGGGCCCCCCGAGGGTCATGCCGAAATCCCCGGAGACCACCCCCGGAAGGCTCATGCTGAGGCCGAAGGAGGCCTACTTCAGGGCCCCCCCAGAGGATTCCACCAACGATTACCGGAACGAGGCGGCCCACTATATGGAAGAGATGGGGGTGGATATTGAGTACTCGCACCACGAGGTTGCAACCGCCGGCCAGGTCGAGCTGGACTACGGGCCCAAAGAGGTGGTGGAGTGCGGAGACGCCTTTTATACATACAAGTTCGTGGCCCGCAACATTGCCGAAAAGCATGGTCTGATAGCCACCTTTATGCCAAAGCCCCTGTATCTGGACAATGCATCCGGGATGCACTGCCACCAGAGCCTTTGGAAAGGAAAGCCCTTCAAAAGCAAGGCGGTCTTTGCCGACCCGGATGACGAGTACATGCTCAGCCAGACAGCCAGATACTACATCGGCGGGCTTCTGGAGCACTCCAGGGCCCTGACTGCTATCTGCGCTCCCACCGTCAACAGCTACAAGCGCTTGGTGCCCGGGTTTGAGGCCCCCATAAACGTCTGCTGGTCTCCCAGGAACAGGAGTGCTTTGGTACGGGTGCCCCAGTACTTTAAGAGTCCAAGTGCCATCAGGGCAGAGTACCGGGGAGTAGACCCGAGCTGCAACCCCTATCTGGCCCTTTCTGCCCAGCTGGCAGCCGGGCTGGATGGTATCAAGAACAAGATAGACCCCGGAGACCCCCTCCTGAAGGACGTCTATGAACTCAGCGCAAGGGAGAAGCACGAGCTCGGCGTGGGAGAGCTGCCCACCACCCTGAGGGATGCCATTGAAGCCCTCACCTCAGACGAGGTCATCCAGGACGCCCTGGGAAGCCATATCTACGATGCCTTCGTATCTCTAAAGACCGACGAGTGGAACCAGTACTGCCTGTACGTGACTCCCTGGGAGATAATGAAGTACCTGGACTACTGAGGCAGGAAGCCATATATATGATGCCTTCGTAACCTTAAGTATGGGCGTGCATCGAGTTACCAGTGAGGCTGCGAAGGCCTATGCATCAAGGGAAAAGGTCCTCGGCAGCGGGATATCTGTCCTGGGTGATGCCTCGGAGAAGGCTTCATCCCTGGATAAAGGTACCCTGGAAAAGTGCGGGGATATAGCAGCTGAGCTTCTGCCCTACGCCCCGGGGTATGCCGGAAAGCTGATGCAGGTTACAGCGCGGCTGTTCTGGGCATTGGCAGGGGTAGGTGAAAAAGAAGCAAAGGTCCTCTCTTTGGAGGAGTTAGAAAAGGAAATCGAGGACCTTAAGGGCTCCATTTAAGGCCCCTCCCTCTTTTTTTATTTTTATATACTAGTAGATGAGACATTAGCATATGGTAGCATTCAGGGGAGTCCTTGATATTCTAGAGCCCTATGAAGCGGGCAGGGGCATAGAGGAGATTTCCAAAAAATACGGCGTACCAGGAGACCGGATAGTAAAGCTCGGTTCCAACGAAAATCCCTACCCTCCTCCAAAAAGTGTGCTGGACGAAATCGCCAGGGGTGCCAGGGATGTCAACAGGTATCCTGACCCCTCCTCCATCGAGCTGAAGGAGAGGCTGGCGGAATATACCGGCCTGTCCATTGAGAATATATCCGTCGGCAGCGGGGCAAGCGAGATCCTGGATACCATCTGCAAGATAGCCCTGGAGCCCCTTGATAAGGTGGTAATGCCCGTACCGACCTATACCATGTACGTATTCCTCGCCATGCTGAGGGATGCCTCCCTGGAGTTTGTGGAGACCGAAGAGCCCGAGTTTGAGGTCAAGGCGGGGGATATCACCGAGACCGCCCGGGATGCCAAGGTGGTCTTCTTGTGCTCCCCGAACAATCCTACAGGAAAGGTGATAGAAAGAAGAGAGCTTGAAGAAATCATCGAGGGGACCA
>JAADFM010000115.1 GCA_013152845.1 Methanobacteriota archaeon
AGGGCCAGGGAGTAGACCAGGGCGGTCCCGGTCCCGAGGCCTCCCCACATCTCCAGGACCACGGCGGCCATGATGATAATAAGGCGCTCGGCCCGCTCGGCAAAGCCCACATCGCACTTGCCATCCATGACGTTCTCGGCCCGTGCCCTGGTGTAGCTGACCATGAAGAACCCGATGAGGGTCACGACGACCAGGGGATAGTAGCCGTCCAGGTAGAGGCCGATGCCGAGGAGGACGGCGCCGTCAGCGTACCTGTCCAGGACCGAGTCGAAGAAGCCGCCGAAGTCCGTAACCGCATCCAGTTCCCTGGCCACGGCCCCGTCCAGGACGTCCAGGAGCCCCATGAGAACGATGAAGGCGAGGGCCCCGGCGAGGTTGCCGAGGTGGAATGCCAGGCAGGCCAGGAGGGCAGATACAAGGCCCAGGACGGTCAGGCCGTTCGGGGGGATGCCGGACCTGGCCGCAATCCTTGCCGCCGGTGCGACGATGTCCCGGGCTAGGGGGCGGAAGCGGGCACTCAACATATTTAAGGCACAATAGGGTCAATACATAAAAAGGTTTGGAAACATGAGAGTCCTTCTGGTTACAGGCGAGGCGGCAAGGAAACGGGTGGAGGAGATTGCGAGTAAATATGATGATATCGAAGTCCTTGCTGTATCACCGTCCCTGGCCTCTTTTGTCTCCCTGGAAAAGGTTGTGGACCATCTGAAGTCCGGGAGGTTTGATAGGGTGATATTCCCCGGGCTTGTACCCGGGGACCTCACATGGGTGGAAAAGGAGACAGGCATCAAGGTGGTCAAGGGCCCCAAGGACCTGGCAGACCTCCCATTCGTTCTCGATATGCTGGACAGGGTTGAGCTGTCTCCTGTGATACCCGCCGACGAGCTCCTGCGGGAAGAGATGAAAAAAAGGGCATCGGAAGAAGTCGAAAAGACCCGGGACCCGGCCTATGTGGAGAGGATGCTCGGCATTCCAGGTAGCATGGTGATAGGGGGGGTTCCCGTGGGTCCGGGCTTTCCCATGAGGGTCCTGGCAGAAATCGTGGATGCCGATAACCTCCCGGACCATGCCGTCCTCGAAAAGGCCCGGTATTTCAAGGAGTCCGGTGCTGACATAATCGATATCGGGCTCACTAGGCCCTGCCCGGACAGGCTTGAGGAGGTCATCGGCATGCTCAGGGACGGCGTAGACCTCCCCTTGAGCGTTGATACCATGGAGCTCGAGAACATCCAGACGGCCCTCGACTGCGGTGTGGACCTGGTGTTGAGCCTGGATTTCGATATGATACCGGAAATCGGGGCAACCGAGACGCCGGTTGTCGTAGTTCCCAGGAAGGACGGCTCAATCCCGCCAGGGGCGAGGGAGAGGGTCTCCCTCCTGGAGGAGTGCATCGCCCTGGCCGAGGATACCGGTCTCAGGAACATCATCGCTGACCCGGTCCTGGACCCGCCGAATCAGGGGCTGGTGGAATCCATCATCGCATACAAACGGTTCAGGGAGGCCAACCAGATACCAGTGCTTTTCGGAGTTGGAAACGTCACGGAACTCATAGACGCCGATTCCACCGGGGTCAACGGCCTCCTCTGCGCCCTGGCATCGGAGTGCGGTGCCGACATCATATTCTCCCCGGAATACAGCGACAAGGCCGCCGGGAGCATCCGGGAACTGGCCACCGGGGCCAGGATGATGTACCTTGCAAAGAAGCGACAATCCGCGCCCAAGGACCTCGGCATGGACCTCCTGCGCCTCAAGGACAAGCGCATAAGGAGGGTCCCCCTGCCCGAAGAGGTGGAGGGCCTGGAGGGCCTGGAGGCCAGGGCCAACCCCGAGCACACCATGGACAGAAAGGGGTATTTCAAGATATATGTTGCTGACAGGATATACTGCGTCCATTACAGGAAGGGCCGTCCCCGACATCTTGTCACCGGCACCGATGCCAAGGCCATTTGCGATACCCTCTTCAACCTTGGCCTCTTTGGCGACTACAGCCATGCCCTCTACATGGGCAGGGAGCTCCAGAAGGCTGAATGGTCCCTGAAAAACGGGACGAGTTATCTGCAGGAATGAGGAGGGCTGAGGATTGGCGAAGGTAACCGTGTCTGCCGGGGACTGCGGCTATACTGCGGTGATAACGGCCGAGAAGACGGGCAAAAAAAAGGTACGCCTCAGGATAGTCTGCCCCTGCGAGATGGTCAAGGACCTGGCTGAGGACCTGGAGGGCGAGTACGGCAGGGAGGTGTTCTCTCCCATCCTGGATTCAGAGATATACAGGGTTTCCTCCAGACATATCAAGCACACGGCCTGCCCGGTGCCTTCCGCCATCCTGAAGGCCGTGGAAGTGGAGTTGGACCTGGCCCTGCCTAAGGATGTGAGGATGAAAATAAAAAAATAGAAGGGAGGGTTTAGTAGACGCCGTGGTCGAACTTGGGCGGGACGAGATACTCCCAGTCCTCGCCTTTGCTGTATTTTTCAGCGATTTCAAGGACCTTGACGGCATACTCAAAGGCGTACGGAATCCCCTTCCCTTCAGGGACGAAACCAGCAGCGATGACCCCGATGGTCACGGCCTCGAAAATCTCCTCGGTGGTGGCCCCGTCCTTGAGGGCGGGGATCACATGGATGAGGCAGCGGGGCGACATGACCGCAACACCGATGGCGGTGAAGATGAGCTCCTTCTCTTTCTTTGACAGGGCCCCGTCCTTCCACAGGCTGTTGTAGAAGTCCGCAAAGGTCTTGCCTGCTTCCGGGTTCATGGTATTGATTACCTTGAACATCCTGGGGGTAAAGCCCATCAGGTCCTCCATATACTTGTTTGCTTCTTCTGCTGTCATATTACCGGCATCTTCTGGCAAATCTCGCACCTCCTTTTTCTTCAAAAAATCTCTCTAGCAGACCTACCGGATTCACGCGGCTATATTACTTATCCTCATATATTTAAAGGTTGTGTTATTACTTGCAAAACTATGCGGTCCGGTTAAAACTGGCATCCGAGATGTATCTTTGAAACCTACCCGATTTCCCAGACGCCCTGCCTGATGTTGTAGTAGGCGTAGACGATGATATACACGATGCCCATGAAGCCGGCGAGGTAGGCCAGGAGGTATCGCGGGTCCATGAGGGTCCTGTTGTTGTCGTAATAGACTATCATGA
>JAADFM010000116.1 GCA_013152845.1 Methanobacteriota archaeon
ACCAGGATGCGCATGCGCCACATGGAGCCCATCGTGGAGGCCATGGACCAGGTGGGCTTCTACAGCCTGGAGGTATGGGGCGGGGCGACCTTCGACTCCTGCATCCGCTACCTCAACGAGGACCCCTGGGAGCGCATCCGGACCTTCAAGAGGCTCATGAAGGAGACCCCCACCCAGATGCTCCTGCGGGGGCAGAACCTGGTGGGCTACAAGCACTACAGCGACGACATCGCCGAGAAGTTCGTGGTCAAGGCCCACGAGAACGGTGTGGACATCTTCCGCATCTTCGATGCCCTAAACGACATCCGCAACATGGAGTTCACCATCAAGGTGGCCAAGCGGGTGGGTGCCCACGTCCAGGGCGCCATCTGCTATACCACAAGCCCTGTCCACACCATCGAGAGCTTCGTGGAGATGGGCAAAAAACTCGAGGAGCTGGACTGCGACTCCCTCTGCATAAAGGATATGGCCGGCCTCATCTCCCCCAAGGACGCCTACGACCTGGTCAGGGCCCTGAAGAAGGAGCTGTCCATACCCATCCTCCTCCACTCCCACACCACAAGCGGCATGGCACCCATCAGCCAGTATGCGGCCTGCGAGGCCGGGGTGGACATGCTGGACACCGCCTTCTCACCTCTGGCAGGCGGCACGTCACATCCCCCCACCGAGACCATGGTTGCCGCCCTCAAGGGCACGCCCTATGACACAGGCATAGACCTGGAGGCCCTGCAGGAAATCACCGAATACTTCAAGAAAATAAGGGAGAAGTACCTGGGCATCCTGGACCCCATATCCGAGAGGATAGACACCAACGTCCTGGTCTACCAGATCCCGGGGGGCATGCTCTCCAACCTCGTATCCCAGCTCAAGGAGCAGAACGCCCTGGACAAGTACGAGGAGGTCCTCAAAGAGACCCCCAGGGTCAGGGCCGACCTGGGCTACCCGCCACTGGTGACCCCCTCCAGTCAAATCGTGGGCATCCAGGCCGTGATGAACGTCCTCCTCGGGGAGCGCTACAAGGCCGTCACCCAGGAGGTCAAGGACTACGTCCGGGGGCTGTACGGCAAGAGCCCGGGCCCCATAAGCGACGACATCAGGATAAAGATTATCGGCGAGGAGGAACCCATCACCTGCCGCCCAGCGGACCTCATAGAACCCCAGTGGCACATCATGAAGGAGGAGGCCGAGAAGCTGGGCATTGCCAAAAGCGAGGAGGACATCCTAACCTACGCACTCTTCCCTGCCATCGCCCCCAAGTTCCTCAAAGGCGAGCTCAAGGAGGAGGAGCTGAAACCGCCCCAGGAGGACAAGGTCCCTGAGCGGGCCATACCCACCGACTTCAGGGTGGAGGTGGACGGCGAGGAGTTCAACGTGAAGGTGGAGCCCATCGGCGGCTACATCGAGATAGGGGAAGGCGCGCGGCGGGTGCCTCCTCTGCGCAAGTGGAAGGTGCCGTGCCGTCACCCATGCAGGGCATGATAGTGAAGCTCAAGGTCTCCGAAGGGGACGAGGTCAGTGAGGGTGACGTCATCGCCGTCCTGGAGGCCATGAAGATGCAGAACGACATCACCTCTCCTGTCAACGGTACCGTGGAGAAGGTCCTGGTCTCCGAGGGGGACTCGGTCTCCGCCGGCGACCCCATCATGGTCATCAAGTGATTCCCATGTTCTCCAAGGTCCTGGTAGCCAACAGGGGCGAGATAGCCATCAGGGTCATGCGGGCCTGCAGGGAGCTGGACATCAGGACGGTATCCGTCTTCTCCGACGCAGACCGCCACGCCCTCCATGCCAAGTACGCCGACGAGGCCTACAACATAGGCCCGCCGCCGCCGAGCCAGAGCTACCTGGACATCGAGGCCATCATCAACGTGGCACTGAAGGCCGGTGCCGACGCCGTCCACCCGGGCTACGGATTCCTGGCCGAGAACCCGAAGTTTGCCTCGGCATGCGAGAAGAACGGCATCACCTTCATAGGCCCCTCAAGCGACGCCATGGAACTGATGGGCTCCAAGATAGTCTCGCGCAAGATCATGAAGAAGGCCGGTGTGCCGGTGGTGCCCGGGACCGAGGAGCCCGTAAAGGACGCCTCGGAGGTGGAGAAGGTTGCAGAGGAGATAGGCTACCCCGTGGTCCTGAAGGCATCGGCCGGGGGCGGGGGCATCGGGATGAAGGTGGTGGAAAAGGAGGACGACCTCGAGAAGGCCCTCGAGACCACGACGGCAGCGGCCAAATCCGCCTTCGGTGACCCGACCATCTTCGTCGAGAAGTACCTGACAAGACCCCGCCACATCGAGTTCCAGGTCCTCGCAGACGATGCGGGCACCACCATCCACGTGGGGGAGAGGGAGTGCTCCATCCAGCGCCGCCACCAGAAGCTCATCGAGGAGACACCGTCCCCTGTCATCATGGAAAGGCCGGAGCTGCGGGACGAAATCGGGAGTATAGCCGTAAGGGCCGCCGAGTCCATCGATTATGTCAACGCAGGGACGGTGGAGTTCATCTACTCCGACGGGAACTTCTACTTCCTGGAGATGAACACGCGCCTCCAGGTGGAGCACCCCATCACCGAGCGGGTCACGGGTTTCGATATCGTAAAGGAGCAGCTGCGCATCGCCTCCGGCAGGGAGATATCCATCACCCAGGAGGAGGTCAAGGAGAGGTTCAAGGGCCATGCCATCGAGTGCAGGATAAACGCCGAGGACCCCTTAAACGACTTCGCCCCCTCCCCTGGGAAGATTACCAAGTACCGCTCTCCCGGCGGGCCAGGTGTCAGGATAGATTCCGGGGTCAGGATGGGATATACCATCAGCCCCTATTACGACCCCATGATAGCCAAACTCATAACCTATGACAGGACCAGGGATGCGTGCATCAAGAGGATGCAGCGGGCCCTTTCAGAGTACATCATCGCAGGGGTCAAGACCAACATCCCCTTCCACAAGGCAGTGATGCAGAACGAGGCCTTCTGGCGCGGCGAGCTCTCGACGAGCTTCATAGAGGACCACGACATCCTGGAGGCAATCCCGGCCATCATCGAGGCCGACAGGGCCAGGGAGGCCCGCCTGGCCGAGATATTCAAGGAGGACAAGAGGATGGTGGCCATCTCGGCTGCGGTGGGCTCCTACCTGGAAATCAGCCAGAAGAAGAAATCCGCATGATGGACGCCGACTCATTCAAGGAACTGGGTACCTGTATGCTGGGCAGCGAGTTCCATGTCCACAGGGAGGTGGGTTCCACAAACGACGTGGCCAAGGGACTCGCCAGGGAGGGGGCGGGGGAAGGTACGGTGGTAATCGCCGGGGTCCAAAAGGGCGGGAAGGGGCGGTTCGGGAGGGAGTGGCTGTCCCCCGAGGGCGGGGTCTGGATGAGCGTTGTACTGCGGCCCGGCCTTCCTCCCGGGGACGTCCCCATCCTCACCCTCGCGGGGGGGCTCGCCCTGGCCAAGGCCATCAGGGGGTACTGCGGCCTGGAGGTGGGGATAAAATGGCCCAACGATATCCTGATAGGGGAACGGAAGGTGGCCGGCATCCTCACCGAGGCCGAGATGGACTCGGAAAGGGTCCATTTTGCGGTCATGGGCATGGGGATAAACGCCAACTTCGACCCGGCCGAGGTCTTCCCCCCGGAGGTCGCCGCAGGTGCCACCTCCCTCATGGTCGAGACAGGCAGGGAAGTGGACCTCCCGGGACTCGTGATGCGGGTCATCCAGGAGCTCGACGCCGTCTACCTTGATATGCTGGACGCGGGACCCCGGGGGCTCCTGGAGGAGTGGAAGGAGCTGGCATCGACCCTGGGCAGGGAGGTAAGGGTCCGTACCATGAAGGGGAGCATCGAAGGCCGGGCCGTGGACATAACCCCTGACGGCGCCCTCCTCCTCAGAATGGGGGACGGCAGGGTGGTGAAGGTCGTGGCAGGGGAGTGCATCCACCTCAGATATCAGGAGAAAGATTATAAAACAGAAAGGCCAAGTTAGTATCTTGAGAGCAATGGCAAAGATAATGGTAGTAGACGACGAACCCGATGTGGTCAAGCTCGTGAGGTCGGCCCTCAAAGACGAGGGCTACGAAATCATCGAGGTCTCCAGCGGCAAGGAGTGCCTCAGGCTACTCGAGACCGAGACCCCGGACCTCATCCTCCTGGACGTCATGATGCCGGAGATGGACGGCTGGGAGGTCTGCCGGAGGATAAAGGACAACCCGGAGACCAGCTCCATCACCGTGGCGATGCTCACCGTCAAGTCACAGGACGAGGACAAGATTACATCCCTGGAGGACGCCAAGGCTGACTGGCATATCAAAAAACCCATCCGCGTCGACGGGCTCAGACAGACGGTGAGGTGGCTCCTGGAAAACCCCATGAAGAGGGGAGATTAGGAGAACATCACCCCGGACTCTTTTTCCCTCCTCTCCTCCATCTTGCCCATGACCTTGGAGAGGGCCCTCTCGAAATCCGTGGAGAATACCCTGTCCCGTCTCTTATGGCGAACATGCCGGCTTCTGTGCAGATGGCCTTGATGTCCGCCCCGGAGGCCATGTCCGCCCGGGCGGCGAGGACCTTGAAGTCCACGTCCTCGTCCACGTTCATGTTCCTGGAGTGAATCCTGAAGATTTCCAGGCGGGCCTCGATGTCCGGCATGGGGACCTCTATCAGCCGGTCGAACCTCCCTGGTCTGAGCATGGCAGGGTCCAGGATGTCCGGCCGGTTGGTGGCCGCGATGATTCTCACGTCACCCCTCGGGCTGAAGCCGTCCATCTCGGCCAGGAGCTGCATGAGGGTCCTCTGGACCTCCCTGTCGCCGCTTGTGGATGATTCCAGCCTCTTGGCCCCGATGGCGTCGGCCTCGTCGATGAAGACGATTGAAGGTGCCTTCTCGTGGGCGAGCTTGAAGAGCTCCCTGACAAGCCTTGCCCCCTCCCCGATGTACTTCCGGATGAGCTCAGAGCCGATGAGCCTGATGAAGGTGGAGTTGGTCTCGTGGGCCACGGCCTTGGCCAGGAGGGTCTTCCCGGTCCCGGGCGCGCCGTAGAGGAGGACCCCTTTCGGGGGGTCAATCCCCACCTTGGTGAACAGGTCGGGTTTCAGAAGGGGGAGTTCCACGGTCTCCTTTATCTCGATTATCTGGTCCTCGAGGCCGCCGATGTCGTCGTAGGTCACCCCGGGCTTCTCGTCGATTTCCATGGCCAGAACCGAGGGGTCCTTCTCGATGGGCAGGACGTCCACCACCGCAAAAGACTGCTGGTTCATGGCCACCCTGGCCCCGGGCACGAGGTTCTTCTCGTCGATGAACTGGGAGGTGTTCACGACGAAGTTGGGGCCTGTCGTGCTCTTTACGATAATCTTGCCGTTCTCGAGGACGTCCTGGATGGTGCCGATGACAAGTGGCATGGTCCTGAGCCTCTCCAGCTCGCTGCGCAGCCGCCTCACCTCCCTCTCCAGGCGGATGTTCTCGTTCTCGATGGAGCGCTTCTTGTCCTCGAGCCACCTCACCCTCTGGGAATACCCGTTCTTTATCCTCTGGTTGTCATTGGAAAGCTGGACGTTCTCCTTCTCAAGTTCGCGAACCCTGTTGAGGAGATACTTCGAGAGTTCGTCCTTGGGTTTCTGCTCCAGCATGTCCTTTTCCTTGCCCATGGGGTTTCCCTCTCTAACAAAACTTATATATTAACTATTGGCAGACTTATTGAACTGGTTTTTCTATGAGATGCGAGGTATGCGGCAAGGAGGTCAGAGGCAAGACCGTCCACGTCAAGATCGAGGGCACCGTGATGAAGACCTGTCCGGGGTGCGCCAGGTTCGGGACCCGGCTGCCGCCGGGGGTGGGGGAGGGCAGGGCAGGAGGCCGGGGCAGACCCAGAAAATCCATACCCTACAGCAGGGAGGAGAAGGTCATCGAGTTCGTTGAAGACGTGGACCGGGTCATCCGCGAGGGGCGGGAGGCCGCCGGGCTGACCAGGGAGGAACTCGGCAGGAAGCTCAACGAGAAGGTATCGGTGATAAACCGCCTGGAGTCCGGCAGGATGGTGCCGGACAAAAAGCTTGCCAAAAAACTCGAGAAGGCCCTGGGCATCCGGCTCCTCACCGAGGTCAAGGAGGAGAAGGTGGGCTTTTCCGCCGGGCTCGGTAAGGAGATGACCCTGGGGGATTTCATAAAGGTCAAGAAAAGATAGTCCCCATGGCGATGTCCTTGTAGGGGCAGACCTCCACGCAGTTCCAGCAGAGGTTGCATTCCTCCATGCCCTCCTCCTTGGAGACCCGGATATTCATCTCGCAGACGTCGTCGCACTTGCCGCATCCGCTGCACTCCGGCCCCACCCTGAGCCTGAAGAGCCTCAGCCGGGATACCGCGCTCAGGGCGCCCCCCAGGGGGCAGAGGCTGGTGCACCAGAAGTTCCCAAGTGCCGCCGTGCCGATGACCACGGCACCGAACAGGCCGTACCTCAGGTATGTCAGCTCCGGGGTGGCCGCCTGCCTTGCCGGGCCGAAGATGGAGAAGGCGCCCGCGGCAGGGCAGAAGCTGCAGAAGACCGGGACGGTCATGAGATAGGCGGTGGCGGCGATGACGAGGAGGAGGGCCCAGTACTTGTACCACCTGCTGAAGACCTTCCTGGCGGAGGGGACGTTGCCGAGGAGGGTGGTGAAGGCACCGAAGGGGCACAGCCAGCCGCAGAATACCCGCCCCAGGACCAGGGTCAGAAGTACCGTGGCCAGGACCACTATGAGGGTGAGCTTCCCTGCCAGGATGATGTGGTCCTGGAAGGCCCCCAGGGGGCAGAGCTCCCATATCCCTATGTTATAGGCCCTCTCGCCCTCCCTGACGAAGACCACCGTCACGATGATTAAGGCCAGGAGAAACAGCTTCCGTATCTCTGTGATCTTCAGTTCAAGGCCTCCTCTAATAGGTTTTAACCATGGGATGAATCTATTTAGTATTTAAAATTTGAGCGAAAGGTGTTTTCTCTTGCTTCCCGACGTCCAGACCAGGAAACCCAAGGTTAGGCTCCACCTCACCCGGGTGGGGGTAAAGGATGTGCGGAAGCTGTTGAAGATACCCAGGGGCGAGAAGCGGCCCATCATCCTGCTGGCCAACTTCGACTGCTACGTGGACCTGCCCGCCCAGCAGAAGGGGACCCACATGTCAAGGAACCTGGAGGCCATCAACGAAATCATAGAGGAAATCGTCCAGAAGCCGGTCTACGAGCTGGAGATGCTCTGCGAGGACATCGTGAAGGAGATATTCAAGGCACAGCTATGCCTCCAAGTGCGAGGTCAACATCGACGCCAAGCTCATGCTCTACCAGAAGACCCCGGGTGGGCGCAGGACCCAGGACTTCGTCAAGCTGGTGGCCAGGGGCGAGGCCACGAGGGACCGGGAGGAGGTCATGACCGAGGTGGGGGCCGAGGTCCGGGGGATGATACTCCACCCTTACGGGAAGGAGAAGGGGTGCGCCCAGCGCGCCCTGGCCACCCTGACCCTCCAGACCAGGGGCGGCAACGGGGTCAGGATAGACGACATCGTGGCCATCATCCAGAAGGCCCTGGGGTCCAAGGCCTACGGCTCCCTCTCCGCCGATGAGGAAAAAGACGTTATGGAGCGGGCCTGCAAGAGGCCGAAGTTCGCCGACGACGTGGTGGACGACATGCTCCGGGGGGCCTGCCAGAGGTTCACCGAGCTGCCCAAGGATACCAGGGTCGTGGCCCGGTGCATCGGCCACGACTCCCTCTTCACCTTCGATACCATCTCCGAGACCGTGACCACCCTGGGGGAGGCCAGGGTCTGTAAATGAGTGGCGTCCTCTACTACAAGTCCCGGCGGGTCCTGCGCTTCCTCATATACCAGGAGGGCAGGGTCAAGTTCTCCGGGGACCTCTACCTCGACCTGGAGCGGGGGAGGATACAGCGGCTGGAATCCGAGGTCCTGAGCCGGCCCATGCCGCCCAGGGAGGCCGCAAAACTCCTGAAGAAGGTGCGCATCCTGGTCTCCTCGGACAGGCGGACCAGGGAGGTCTTCGAGAAGGTCAGGGACTTCTTCGACGGGAACTTCCACTACTCCTTCCAGCGGCTGTGCCCACTCTGCCTTTCCAGGGGCAGGGTGAAGTCCATGAAGGAGAAGTACCGGTACCACGACAGGGAGGTGTGCCGGGAGTGCTGCCTCGAGGAGGTCAGGAGGGAACTCGAGTTCCGGGGGCTCTCCCCGGGGACCATCGCCCACCTGGAAGGGTACCTGGACCGCTTCAGGGACTACGGGAAGGTGGTGGCCCTCCTGGAACGGGGGCTGGACCCCGCGGATTCCTCCCTGACCCTCTACGACCGGGTGGATGCCGCCCCGGAGCCCGGCGGGACGGAGGGCCTCGACGGGCTCCCCATAGACCCCGGGTTCAGGGACCTCCTCAAAAAGAGAGGTATAAAAGGGCTCCTGCCGGTCCAGTCGCTTGCCGTGGAGGCCGGGCTCCTGGAGGGGAGGAGTCTCCTGGTGGTATCGGCCACGGCCTCTGGGAAGACCCTCGTAGCCGAGCTGGCCGGCATCTCGGCAGCCCTTGCGGGGGGCAGGTTCATCTACCTGGTGCCCCTTGTGGCTCTCGCAAACCAGAAGTACCACGACTTCAGGGCCTACAAACGCCTCGGGCTGAAGACCGCCATCCGGGTGGG
>JAADFM010000117.1 GCA_013152845.1 Methanobacteriota archaeon
GGCAGAGGAGCTGAAAGCGCAGGGCATCGAGGGGAAACGCATCCTGGTGGCCCGGGCCTCATCGGGAAGGGAGGTCCTGGTAAGGGAGCTGAGAAAGATGGCCGATGTCAGGGAGGTCCAGCTCTACGATACCGCAGTGCCCGGGGACGAAGGGCCCATGAGGAGATTCCTGAAGGAACTCCGGGAAGGCAGGATAGACGCCGTCGTCTTCACCTCGGGCCAGACCGTCAGGAACTTCTTCACGGTCCTGGGCGATGACCTGGCAGAGGCCCTCAACGCAGTGAAGGTCTGCGCCATCGCCCCGGTGACAAAAAAGGCACTGGAGGAGCGGGGGGTCCGGGGGGTCATGATGCCCCGGGTCTATACCATCGAGGCCTGCCTGGACCTCCTGGAGTAGTAGGTCACCTCCTGGACCGGGGCGGGCGCTCCTTTATCACCAGGCGTATCTTGGTTATCCTTCGCACCCGCATCCTCTCCACGATGAGCTCCACACCGTCCACCTCCACCTTGTCGCCTTTTACCGGGACCTGGCCGAGGCGGTTGAAGAGGAGGCCGCCGATGGAGTCGAACTCCTCGGAGGGAAGGTCCAGGCCCAGGACCTCGTTTATTTCATCGATGTCCATCTTGGCGTCCACCAGGTAGCTGCCGTCGCCCAGGTCTTTTATGCCGGCCTCCTCCACGTCGTACTCATCGATTATCTCACCAACTATCTCCTCCAGGATGTCCTCGAGGGTCACAAGGCCTGCCGTACCACCGTACTCGTCCACCACGATGGCCATCTGAATCTTCTTGTCCTGCATCTCCCTGAGCAGCTCGTCCAGGGGTTTGGACTCCGGCACGAAGTAGGCCTCCCTGAGAATCTCCTTTATGGGCATGTCCTTCTTCCCCTCCTTCAGGTAGGCCAGGAGGTCCTTGGTATAGAGCAGGCCGATGATGTTGTCCACGTTGCCCTCGAAGACCGGGGTCCGGGAATGGCCGGTGGAGAGGATGTGCTCCAGGGCCGCCGAGAGGGGCTCGTCGGCGGAGAGGCGGCTGATGTCGATGCGGGGGACCATGACCTCCTTGGCGGTCATATCCCCGAACTCGAACACGCCCTTTATCATCTCCTTTTCCCCCTTCTCGATGACGCCTTCCTCCTCCCCTATCTCCACCAGGAACTTGATCTCCTCCTCGGTGACAAAGGGGGCCACGATATCCGGGTCGCCCCCTATCGCCTTGATAATCCGCCTGGTAAGGAGGGTGATGCCCCAGATTACCGGTGAGAAGAGTTTGGACAGGAAGAGGATGGGTTTGGCGACCTTGAGGGTGAGATATTCCGCATTCTTTGTGGCAAACCCCTTGGGGGTTATCTCCCCGAAGATGAGGATGAAGAAGGTCATGACCCCGGTGGCTATGCCGATTCCCTTGCTCCCGAAGAGGTTGATGGCCAGGTTGGTGGCTATGGCCGCAGCCAGGATGTTTATCAGGTTGTTGCCAAGTAGGATGGTGGCCAGCATCCGGTTGGGACGCTGGAGCAGGCGGTTGGCCATCTCGGCCCCCTGGTCCCCCTCCTCGGCCAGCTTGCGGATTCTCAGCTTGTTCACCGAGACCAGGGCGGTCTCTGAACCAGAGAAGAATCCGGATAGAAAGAGCAATACCACCAATGCCGCTATCTGGAATATCAGTGAAGTATCTGGCACTTTCTTTATCCCTGTATTCTATTTTTCCTCCTGATTTATAAATGTTTAACCCGAAACCGTCCCGGGGCCTAAAAGTATTGAGGTTGTTATGCTTGGATATATTTACCGTGTTCGACTTCCACATCCATTCCCTTTTCAGTGACGGTGAGCTGATTCCGGCAGAGATTGCCCGCAGGTACTCGGTCCTGGGCTGCGAGGCTGCGGCCATCACCGACCACATGGACCCCACCAACATGGAGCCCATCCTCCGCAACCTGGTCAGGGGGTGCGAGGAGCTCAACGATTACCTGGACATCACGCTCCTGCCCGGGGCCGAAATCACCCATGTCCCGCCCGCCATGATAGAGGAGATGGTCAGCCGGGCCAGGGAACTGGGGGCAAGGGTTGTGGTCATCCACGGGGAGACGCCGGCCGAGCCCGTGGAGCCCGGGACCAACGCCGCTGCTGTGAGGATCCCTGAAGTGGACATCCTGGCCCATCCTGGATGGATTACGCCCGAGGATGCCGAGACCGCCAGGGAGAACGGGGTACTCCTGGAGCTCACCGCCAGGGCAGGGCACAACGCCGCCAACGAGCACGTGGCCAGGGTGGCAGGGGAGGTGGGCGCAGAACTCATCGTCAACACCGACGCCCATGCCCCGGAAGACCTGATAACCCCTGAAGAGGCCAGGGCCATCGGAGAACGGGCCGGGCTTTCGGAGAGGGATTCAGAAATAGTTACCACCGTTAATCCCCGGCGGCTATTAAAGAAGTATAAATAATTTTCGCAAAGTATATAAGGAGGCCCCTTTGTTTGAAACCCATCGGCAAAGTCAGCTTTTACACCCATGATGGAAAGCTCGTAATCCGGGGAGGGGAAGTGCCTTCCATCTACGCGCCGGTGGTGACCAAGGACTCGAAACCCATAGGAAAGGTTCACGATGTTATCGGTCCGGTTTCCAATCCCTATATCATAGTAAAACCGGCGGAAAACGGACTGAAAACAAAAGAGGATTTGTTTGTCACCTTCCAAAAGAAAAAAAGGAGGAAAGCGGGTGGAAAATATCGAGCAGGTGGAAAAAAGGGTTGAATATATCGAGGAGTGCCCGGAGTGCGGCTCCAGGTCATTAAGCCGCGATTACGAGCGGGCCGAGATCGTGTGCAACAACTGCGGTCTTGTATGCGATGAGAAGATTATCGACATGGGGCCCGAGTGGAGGGCCTTCGACTACGAGCAGCGGGTCAAGCGCTCCAGGGTGGGGGCCCCCATGACATATACCATCCACGACAAGGGCCTTTCCACCGTCATCGACTGGAGGAACAAGGATTCCTATGGCAAGGACATCGCACCCAAGAAGAGGGCCCAGATATACCGCCTCAGGAAGTGGCAGCAGCGCATCAGGGTCTCCAACGCCACCGAGCGCAACCTGGCCTTTGCCCTGACTGAGCTGGACAGGGTGGCGTCCCGGCTGCACCCCGCAACGTGAGGGAGACGGCGGCGGTCTGCTACCGCAAGGCCGTGGAGAAGGGCCTCATCCGGGGCCGCAGCATCGAGGGGGTCTCGGCGGCCTCCCTGTACGCGGCCTGCCGGCAGTGCGGGGTACCCCGGACCCTGGACGAGATCGCAGATGCCGCAAAGCTCAACCGCAAGGAGATAGGCAGGACCTACCGCTTCGTTGCACGGGAGCTGGGCATCAACCTGAA
>JAADFM010000118.1 GCA_013152845.1 Methanobacteriota archaeon
GTCTGGCAGAAACTCCAGAGGATCATCGCCGCTTCAAAAGGAGCCGGAAGTTGAACCCGTCCTCAGTCCTCGACTCGGTGACCACGTACTCACGCCCATCGAGGTAGAATATAACGTCCATTAGGGACATGGTGAACTCCTTGACCGTGACCCGGGCCTTCAGGAAGGTGCCCTTCTCCTCGTCAACTACCAGGGCCAGAGGTTCCAACTCGCCCATAACCCTACCAGGGAGGATACCGAGGGAAAATCTATAACGGCTGGCCTCAGTACATAGGAGCCTCGTTGATGCCTAAGCCCCGGGCAAAGCCTGCGCCGAAGTGGTAGAAGGCCATGCCCATGAACTCCTCAAGGAAGCTCTTCTCAGTGTATGTGACGGTCTTGGGCTCCCCCTCTATACCCCCAAGCTCCCCCGCAATCCGTACGGCATCCCTCCTGGTCCCCACCTCGTCCACCAAGCCCAGCTCCTTGGCCTTGGGCCCGGAATACACCCTGCCCTCGGCCACCTCCTTGACGTACTCCACCGAGAGGTTCCGGTTGGCCGCCACCTCCTCTGTGAACATGTCGTAGATTTCCAGGATGACCTCCTCCATCATCCTCTGTTCCTCCTCGGTCATGGGGCGGTAGCCGGTGGAGAAGTCCTTGTACTCCCCCGCCTTTATCACCGTCATATTCACCCCTATCTTCTGGAGGAGGCCGGAATACTCCGGGAAGACGGAGATGACCCCTATGCTGCCTGTGATGGTCCCCCGGTCCGCCACGATGTAATCGCAGGGGGACGCCACGTAGTAGGCCCCGGAGGTGGCAATCTCGCTCATCCAGGCCACGGTGGGTTTTTGGGTCTCCTTGATGCGGTTGGCAATCTCCTCAGAGGCCACCACCGAACCCCCGGGGCTGTTTATCTCAAAGACTATGGCCTTGACAGAGCCGTCCCTTTCGGCCTTGTCTATCTTGCTTATGATGCTGGCCGGAGTGGCCACCTCCTCGCCGAAGACACCCGTCGAGTCCCCCATGGAGATGGTGCCGTAAATCTTGATGACGGCAACCTTGTCCCCCAGTTCGAAGCCGTCGGCCTGCTTGGTGACAACATAGGCTCCCAGAAGGGAGATGCCCAGAAGGACCACCAGGACTGCCGCTGCAATAATCAGGATGTTTCTCAATATTCGTCCTCCAGCACTACCTTTATAAACCAAGACCATTAATTAAACCTTTCGGAGGTGAACCATTGGGCAGAGTCAGACAAAAGGACATCAAAAGGACCGCCGTGGAGCTCTACACCAGGCACAGGGACAAGTTCGGGAAGGACTTCAAGGAGAACCGGGACCGCCTCAGCGAGGTAGTTCGTGTCCAGGGGAAGTTCATGAGGAACCGCATAGCCGGTTACATCACTACCCTGGCCAAAAAAGGATAGATAGAGATGTTCGAGGGGAGCTTTACCGCCATCGTAACCCCCTTCAAGGGCACAGGTCCCAGGACGCCCGTTGACTGGGACGCCTACGAGAAGCTCATCGCCTTCCAGGACGAGAAGGGCACCGCAGGTATTGTGGCCTGCGGCACCACCGGTGAGTCGCCGGTCCTGTCCCATTCCGAGCACAACAGGCTCATCGAGTTCACGGTGGAAACCTCCAAGAACCCGGTCATCGCGGGCACGGGTTCCAATTCCACCTGGGAGGCCATAGAGATGACCCAGGCCGCCGAGGACGTGGGTGCCGAGGCCAGCCTCCAGGTATGCCCCTACTACAACAAGCCCACCCAGGAGGGGCTCTTCAGGCATTTCGGTGCAGTGGCGGAGTCCGTGGACATGCCCATCATCCTCTACAACGTCCCGCCCAGGACGGTCACCTCCATCGAGGCCGGGACCATGGCCCGCCTGGCAGAGGAGTACTCCAACGTCATCGGGGTCAAGGAGGCATCCGGGAACCAGAAGGTCTGGGAGGAGATACGCAAAAGGTGCGGCAAGGACTTCCTGATACTCTCAGGCAACGACGGCGACACCTACCCCCTCATGAAGCACTACCGGGCCAGGGGGGTCATCTCGGTGGCGTCCAACCTCATCCCGGGGGAGATTGCCAGCTTCGTCCAGCTGGGCCTTGAGGGCGACTTCAAGGAGATGGAGGTCATGGACAGGAGGTTCAGTCGGCTCTTTGACGCCATGTTCATCGAGTCCAACCCCATACCGGTCAAGGAGGCCATGAACATCCTGGGCCTGGATGCCGGCGGCTACCGCTACCCCCTCTGCGAGATATCCCCAGAGAACCGGGAGGCCCTGAAGTCGGTGATGAAGGACCTGGGGCTGATAGGGGGTTGAGATGGCCACGAAGGTAGCTGTAAGCGGGGCCCTGGGGCGCATGGGGAGCGGTATCATCAGGAAGGTGCATCAGCAGGATGACATGGAGGTTGCCTGCGCCATCGAGATGGCCGGGCGGGAAGAAATCGGCCGGGACATCGGGGAGCTCCTGGGCATCGGGAATATCGGCGTGCCCCTCGCCGGCAGCGATACCCTGAGGGAGACCCTTGAATCAGCCGGGGCAGAGGTCCTGGTGGATTTCACCGCAGCCGGACCTGCCATGGAGACCATCGAGACCGCCGCCTCCCTCGGAGTTGACCTGGTGGTGGGCACCACCGGGTTCAGCCAAGAGGAGCGGGCGAAAATCGAAGGCTGGGTGAAGGATAACTCTGTCTCAGCAGTTATCTCCCCCAACATGGCCACAGGGGTCAACGTCTTCTTCAAGATTGCCCGGGACGTTGCCAGGGTCATGGGGGAAGAGACCGATATCGAGATAATCGAGGCACACCACCACCACAAGAAGGACGCGCCCTCCGGCACGGCCGTCAGGGTGGGCGAGCTGATAGCCGAGGCGCTGGGCAGGAACATCGAAGAGGACGGGGTCTTCGGCCGCCCCAGGGGGGTCATCGGCGAGCGCAGCAGGAAGGAGATAGGGTTCCACGCCGTCCGGGCCGGGGACATCGTGGGGGAGCATACCGTCATCTTCGCCGGGGACGGGGAGCGCTTCGAGATAACCCACCGCGCGCATTCGCGCGACTGTTTCGTGAGCGGGACGGTGAAGGCCATCCGTTTCGTGGCCCGCAACAGGGGCCAGGGCAGGGTCTTCACCACCTGGGACGTCCTGGGGAGTGAGGGCGGGTACTAGAACCTGCCCCTGATTATCCCTACTGCGGCCTCGAGGTTTGCGCGGTTATCGAAGGCGGGGGCCTCCGGTGTGGCCGTCCCTGCCCCTGCGACCTCCCTTGTAATCAACGGCACCGCCCTGGTGACCTCGTCCACGATGGTTATGTCCGCCGTCTGTGCCGTCCTGGAGAGGGGGTTCAGGTCGATGGCGATTGCCCGCCTTCTTCAGCGCCTCGGTCCGGTCGCCGTCCTCCAGGGCCACCAGGACCACATCGGCTGCGAGGATGCCATCCCTGTCCACTTGCGCCCTGGGGCTTGCGATGCCCGGAATCTCGCCGGTGGGCTCAACACCATAGACCCTCTCCGCCCCGTGCTCCATCAGGACCTTCTCGATGGCCCGCTCACGCTCCGGCGAGCGGTAGAAGAGGTTGACCTCGAGTTTCGCCCCAACAGCCCCGGCCAGCTCGACGAGTTCTCCCGGGCAGAGGACCGCCGTGTTGCCGTTGACCGAGATTACCGGATTTTTTGCAGATAAAAGGAGGGCGGCGGCGGCCCTGATGGCGCGTCTGGCAGGTTCGGTGGTGCGCTCCCCCAGGAGGTAGTCGAAGGCCTCGCCACGCCCGTGGGCGATGAGCCCGGCCAGGGCGGTGATGCCCTTCTCGTAACCCTCCACCAGTTTCTCCCGGGCGATGATGGACTTGTACCTGGGGTGGTCCCTGGAAACCATACGCAAAAAGGAGAAGTTAACGTCAGTGCAGAAAGTGCCGCATCCCGGTAAACAGCATGGCCATGCCGTACTCGTCGGCGGCGGCGATGACCTCCTCGTCCCTGATGGAGCCCTTGACCGATACGATGTGTCTGATGCCGTACTCGTTTATCAGGTGGATGTTGTCCGGGAATGGGAAGAAGGCCTCCGATGCCAGGACGCACTCCGCCATCCCCCTGTCCACGTCCCTCCCCATGGCCTCCAGGTTGGCCCTGGCCTTTTTCCCTGCCAGGCGGATGGCCTCCAGGCGGTTGGGCTGGCCCGAGCCCATGCCCAGGAGCATGTGCTCCCCCTCCCGGTACTCGTAGGCGATGACGATGGCGTTGGACTTGATGACCTTTATGGCCTGGATGGCGAAGACTGCCAGGGATTTCTTCTCCTCTGGAAAGGGCTTTTTTGTGACCGCCTCCATTTTGTCATAGACCTCCAGGTCCCTCTTCTGGGTCAGGAGGCCGCCTGGGATGAACCTGTAGGTGGTGGTCTCCCTGGGTCCCTCGCTACCCAGCCCCTCCACCTCGATGACCCTCAGACCCTTCTTGACCTCCCTGAAGAACTCCAGGGTCTCGGGGGAGTACCCCGGGGCCACCAGCACCTCCACGAACTTCCCCTTCAGGAAGACAGCGGTATCCATGTCCAGCTCCCGGTTGAAGGCGATAACGCTCCCGAAGGCCGAGACGGGGTCCCCGGCCCAGGCCATCTCCATGGCCTCCCGGAGGGTCTCTCCGGTGGCAAGACCGCAGGGGTTGTTGTGCTTGATGATGGCCACCGCCGGGCGGTCGTTGAAGGGCATCACCGCCTGCATGGCGGAGTCGGCGTCCACGTAGTTGTTGAAGGACATCTCCTTGCCGCTGTGCTGGACCGCCCGGGCCATGGAGGGCTCGTCCACCCCGGGGGC
>JAADFM010000119.1 GCA_013152845.1 Methanobacteriota archaeon
CATCGGTCCTGGCCTCATACAGGGGAAACCCCGGCATTGCGGTGGGCAACGTGGTGGGCTCAAACATCGCAAATATCGGCCTCATACTCGGTCTCTCCGCCGTCGTGCTCCATTTCAAGACCAGCGAGCGCATCCTCAAACGGGACGGCTACATCATGATGTCCGCCTCCCTGCTGGCCTATGCCTTTCTGGTGGACAGGGTCATAACCAGGGGCGAGGGTTTCTTCCTCTTCCTGTTCTTTGTGGCCTACATGGTCTTCCTCTTCGAGGAGAAGCCCAAGTACTACGGGCTCCAGAGCTTCATCGTCTACTTTTTCAAACTGGAGTACCTCAAGACCATCACCAGGGCCGGGAGAACGGGAGGAAGGGGAAGAGGTCGAGGGATACTGGGGATACTCAAGGGACGTCCTCCTCCTTGCGGTCGGTGTCGCAGGGGTGGTCTACGGGGCGGACCTCACCGTGGAGGGGGCGGTGAGGCTGGCCACGGAGCTGGGGATACCGGATACCGTCATCGGGTTGACCGCCATCGCCTTCGGGACATCCCTACCGGAACTCGGGGTATCCCTGAGCGCCGCCAGGAAGAAGAGGGGTGCCATCCTGGTGGGGAACATCCTGGGTTCGAATACCTCCAACCTGCTCCTGATCCTTGGGGTCTCCTCCATGGTAAACCCCGTCACCGTTGCAGAGCTGACCCTCTATTACAGCCTGCCCTACATGCTTTGCATTAGCCTGGTCCTTTTGCTGTTCCTGCGCACCGACTGGCGGATAAAGAAATCCGAGGGCGCTGTCCTGTTTAACCTCTACCTGTTCTTCCTGGTGGGGCTCTTCGCATATACCGTCCTTTTGTAATTGTTTTTATACCACAAGGGACAAAGCCAAGACATGGAAGATGCGCCCTGGCACACCCTCTCCCCAGGTGAGGTCCTCGAAAGGCTGGGCACGACGGATGCAGGACTGGATGAGGCCGAGGCCGGAAGGAGGCTTGCCGAGTACGGGCTAAACGAGCTGGAAGAGGCCGCGAGGGTCTCCCCCCTGGAGATACTCCTGTCCCAGTTCAGGAATGTCCTGATATTGATTCTCCTCCTTGCGCAGCATTCATCGGGGATAAGCTCGAGGCGCTGGTGATTTTCGTGATTGTCATCTTCGCCGTCGTCCTGGGTTTCATACAGGAATACCGGGCCGAGAAGGCCATGGCAGCCCTGAAACGGATGGCCGCCCCCACTGCCCGGGTCCTGAGGAACGGCGAGGAGAAGGAAATCCCTGCCAGGGAGCTGGTCCCCGGGGACATGGTGCTCCTGGAGGCCGGCAGCCTTGTCCCGGCGGATTTGAGGCTGGTCGAGGAATTCAACCTGAAAATCGACGAGGCGCCGCTGACCGGGGAATCCATGCCGGTGGAGAAGGATACCCGGGCCCTGGAAGGGGAGGTCCCCCTGGGCGACAGGGTCAATATGGCCTATATGGGAACCCACGCCGTCTATGGGCGGGGCAGGGGCGTTGTGGTGGCAACAGGCATGGCCACGGAGTTCGGAAGAATCGCCGGGGCCCTCATGGAGGTGGAGGAGAGGAGGACGCCCCTCCAGGAGAGCCTGGACGAGATGGGGAAGCGGCTGGCGGTTGCGGCCCTCGGGGTGGTCTCCCTCATCGTCACCGTCGGTCTCTTGAGGGGAGAGGAGGCCCTCGAGATGTTCATCTGGGGGGTCGCCCTGGCCGTGGCGGTGGTGCCCGAGGCCCTGCCGGCGGTGGTGACCATCTCCCTGGCCCTGGGGGTGAAGAGGATGGTCCGCCGCAACGCCCTGGTCCGCAGGCTCCCGGCGGTTGAGACCCTGGGGAGCACCACATTCATATGCACCGACAAGACCGGCACCCTGACCCAGAACAAGATGGCCGTAAGGGAGGTCTTCCTGAAGGGCGTCTCCATGGAGGTCACCGGAAGGGGCTATGAGCCGGAGGGGGAGTTCCGCCTCGGCGGCAGGACGGTAGACCCGGGTGAGGACGTGCACCTCCAGGAACTGCTGAGGATAGCCGCCCTCTGCAACGACTCCCACCTCGTCGAGAGGGAAGAGGGGTGGGAGGTCACAGGCGATCCCACCGAGGGTGCCCTGCTGGTAGCGGCGGTCAAGGGGGGAACGGACCCGGAGGAGGTGGGGAGGGCATACCCCAGGGTCCATGAGATTCCCTTCACCTCGGAGAGGAAGAGGATGACCACGGTGCACCAGGGGCCGACGGGGCTTCTGGTCCTTTCCAAGGGGGCCCCGGAGGAGATACTGAGATGCTGCAGCCTCCTTCTTGTGGCCGAGGGGGAAATACCGATGGGAGATGCCGAGAGGGAGGCGGTCCTCGAGGCCGCCGAGGCGATGGCCGGGAGGGGGCTCAGGGTCCTGGCAGGCGCCCGCAGGTCCCTGCCAGGGGAGCAGCTGCCTGCGGACCGCGACATCGAAAAGGACATGGTATTCGTCGGCCTGTGGGGCATGATGGACCCGCCCAGGCCGGAGGCCAGGGCCGCCATCGAGAGGTGCAGGAGCGCGGGCATAAAGGTCGCCATGGTGACAGGGGACCACAGGGTAACTGCCGAGGCCGTTGCCAGGGAACTCGGGATTCTGAGAGGGGGCAGGGTGCTGACAGGCCTTGAGCTCGACAGGATTGAGGACCGGGAGTTGGAGGGGATTGTGGACGAAGTCGACGTCTATGCCAGGGTCTCCCCTGCCCACAAGCTGAAGATAGTGGAGGCACTCCACAGGAGGGGCCATATCGTGGCCATGACCGGGGACGGGGTCAACGACGCCCCTGCCCTGAAGATGGCCGACATCGGGGTTGCCATGGGGATAACCGGTACCGACGTCACAAAAGAGGCCGGGGCCATCATCCTGACCGACGACAACTTCGCATCCATCGTTGCGGCCGTCGAGGAGGGCAGGATAATCTTCTCAAACATCAAGAAGTACCTGATGTACCTCCTCTCCTCAAACCTGGGGGAGGTCCTCATCATGGCCGCGGCGGTCCTCGGTGGCCTGCCCCTGCCCCTGACGGCAGTCCAGATACTCTATGTGAACCTGGCCACCGACGGTCTGCCCGCCCTGGCCCTGTCGGTGGACCCCCCGGAGAAGGGCATCATGAGGCGCCGGCCCAGGGACCCGAAAAAGAGCATCTTCGCAGGGAATGTCTGGAAGCTGATGGTCATCGGTGGTGTGTGGTCGGCAGCGGTGAACCTCGCCATATTCCTCTGGGCCCTGGACAGCGGGAAGGGCCTCCTGGAGGCCCAGTGCATGGTCTTTGCGTCCCTCATCCTCGTGCAGTTCATAAAGGCATACAACTACCGCTCGGACACACTGTCGGTATTTGAAATAGGTCTCTTTTCCAACCGCTGGCTGAACCTCGCAGTCCTCTGGGAGTCCTTCCTCCTGGCTCTGATAATCTACCTCCCATTCCTCCAGAGGGCTTTCGGCACCTATGGCCTCGGGACCGGGGACTGGGCAGTGGTCCTCGGCGCGGGATTCACGGTCTTCCCGGTGCTGGAGCTATCCAAGCGGATTGTCAAGTAGCCACGGCCTGCGGGCCCGTCCCCGTCGGGAGCCTAACAGCACTCCGGGTTTACCCTGTAGTCGGTAGCCAGGTGGATGAAGGTGCACTTGTAGTGGCAGTAGGGGCAGGTCTCGTAGGGCTCCTTTTCATGGGAGACGTATCCGCATATGCTGCACTTCCAGCCACTCCTCAGGGTCATCGTATCTGATTGATTTTTCCGTCATATATAGTTATGCTTTTTCATACACTACCCACTACCGCCCACAGCCAGGGCAAGCCTTAATTATGTGTTCTGCATCCATGCTAGGGATATGCACTACCACATCCTCCTCACCCAGCGCTGCAACCTGGAGTGCGCATACTGCGGAGGCACCAGGGACGAGGCCTCCTCCCCGGAGGTGGAGTACCCCCTGGAGGCCCTCCGGGAGTTCATCGCCAGGGACCCCGAGCCCGTGCTGGTCTTCTACGGCGGTGAGCCCCTGCTGCGCATGGAGCTGATGGAGGAGGTCATGGACACCATCCCGGCCACCTACATCCTCCACACCAACGGCCTCTTCCTGGACAGGGTGAGGTACCTGGAGAGGTTCCACACCGTCCTGGTCTCCATGGACGGGCGGGAGGAGGTGACGGACACCTACCGGGGCAGGGGAGTGTACGCCAGGGCCGTGGAGACAGTCAGGAGGATAAGGGGGGCATTCCCAGGGGACCTGGTGGCCAGGATGGTGGCCTCCCTGGAGACGGATATCTACGAGGATGTCCTCCACCTGGCTGAGCTCGGACCCTTCGACCACGTACACTGGCAGCTGGACTTCGAGCTCTTCTGGGACGGGGGGACCGACCAGGGGAGCTTGAAGGCTACAACCGGGGGGTGACCAGGCTGGTGCGCAGATGGGTCTCTGAGATGAGAGGCGGGCGGGTCCTGGGCCTTGTGCCCTTCCTGGGGATTGCCGGGACCCTCCTCTCCGGGCAGCCCACACACCTTCGCTGCGGCGCGGGCCACGACTTCTTCTCCATCGCACCAAGCGGTGACATCACCCTCTGCCCTGTGACCCCGGAATACGAGTTCATGCGGGTGGGCCACATCACCGAGACAGGACCTGACGAGCTCCACGGCTGCGCATCCCCGGGGGAGCCCTGCGCCTCATGCGATATCCTCTGGGTCTGCGGTGGCAGGTGCATCTTCATCAACCGGGTGAAGGACTGGGTGGGGGAGGAGGGCTACGGCCTGATATGCTCCACGGTGCGCCACCTGGTGGGGGAGCTGGAGGCCGCCCTGCCAGAGATAAGGGGGCTGCTGGAGGAGGGCACCATCCCCCCCGACACCTTCCACTACCCGGAGATAAACAACGACTGCGAGGTCATCCCCTAGCGCTCTTTTTCAAGGAGCTCGATTATCCTGTCCAGCTTCTCCTGGGTCCTGGCCCAGGTGGGGCTGCGCCTCTCGGCCGTGAGGGCCTGGGTCTGGGGGAACTTCACCACCCGGTCCAGGAAGTAGCCGAAGGCCCAGGCGCCCGCAAAGGGCACAAAGATGACCAGCATCTCCCTGATGCGGAAGGGCAGGACGAGCTGGAGCTTGTCCGAGGCGGTGATGATGAGCAGCGCAAAGTTCACGTAGGCCAGGAACTGGGTCCCCAGGTCGAAGCGGTACTTCTGCTCCACGAAGAAGTCCCGGGAGGATTTCAGGACGTCCATGTCCCTGCCTGGGACCGGGTGGCTACATTAGGCTTACGGTATTCCGGGTTTGCGGAGTCCCCATGTTTTTAATTATATTCCCGATGTTATTACTATTTAATAATATGTATACAGGTGGTTATATGGCCCGACTGAAGACCGTCTCGGCAAGGCTTTACAATTCCCAGGTCAAAGAGATTGACCGTCTGGCCAGGAGGAGGGGGATAGACCGGTCAGACGCCATCAGGAGACTCATTGATGAAGGGCTGAAGAAAGAGAAGGTTGAGGAGGCCCTGGAAAAGCTCAGGGGGGTCTCGGTATGGGCGGCAGCCGAGATGGCCGGCATATCTTACAGGGAGATGCTTGAGCTCATGAAGGTCGAAAACGTTCCCTTCCCCCTGGGAGCCGAAGGCCTGAGGAGAGAACTTGATGGCCTCCTTAAGGGTATGGAGTAACTCCGGCCCCCTCATCCATCTGGCCAAGATTGAAAATCTATGGCTTTTAAAGGAGCTGTATTCCAAAATCTTCATCGTAGAGGCAGTGAAGGAGGAGGTGGTTGACCGGGGGAAGGCCCAGGGTCATGCCGATGCCCTTCTGATAGAATCTGCCCTGAAGGAGGGGTGGATAAAGCTCGAAAAATCTGTGCCCCCTGTGGGGGAGCTCAAAAGATTCGGGCTTCACAGGGGAGAGGCCCAGACCATATCCGCCGCCCTTGAAGGAAAAGGCACGGTCCTTCTGGACGACGATGCCGCAAGAGAAGTCGCCAGCCACCTCGGCCTCCCTGTCAGGGGAAGCCTCGGGGTGCTGGTGCTTGCTGCAAGAGATGGGATACTGGGCAAAAAAGAGGCCCTAAAAGCCCTCGACCGCCTTGCGGACCTGATGTATGTGAATGTGGAGGTGTACCGGCTGACGAAGGAGGCCATTGAAAGGCTGTAAATTAAGGTATCCTGGCCGCCTCGTAGCTGTCCAAGCGGTCCAGCCGCTTGGTGGCATCGATTCCCACCTTGGTTGTCACGGCACCCTCCGCAGCCGAGGGGTCCAGGGACGAGCCCTTCACCCCTTTCACCACGATGGTGTCCCTGTCGGCCTGGAACCGGGTTGCCAGGGCGAACTCCAGCTGGGCGGGGTCGAAGATGTCGATGTCCTCGTCCACCACGATGACGTGCTTCATGGATGGGTGGCCCTCCAGGGCGGCTTTCGCAGCGGCCAGGCCGTCCCCCTCCTTCTCCTTGTGGATGGAGACCGCGCCGTGGAGCCAGTTGCACCCGCCCTCGGTCAGGCAGGCGTTCTTCACCTTCGCCACCTTGCCAACGGCGGCATAAATCCTGGGCTCCTGTGGCAGGCCCATGTATATCCTGTGCTCGGCCCCCGAGGGCAGGAGGGCGTGGTAGATGGGGTCCCTCCTGGCGGTAATCCTTGTGACCTCCAGGACGGGCTGTTTCCTCACGATATCATAGGTGCCGGTGATGTCCACGAAGGGTCCCTCGTCCTCCCTCACCCCGGGCAGGAGCCTCCCCTCGATGACTATCTCGGCCGCTGCCGGCACCTCCACATCCACGGTCTTGCATCTGACCATCTCCACCGGCTTTTTGAGAATCGCCCCGGCCAGGGCCATCTCGTCACCTCCCAGGGGCAGGCTGTAGGCCGCTGCAAAGAGGACCGCAGGGTGCAGCCCTATGCAGGCCGCAACCTCCAGGGGCTCACCCCTCCCCTCGGCCCGGGTGAAGAACTGGTGGAGGTGCCGCTCGACGACCCGGATTCCCAGGTGGCTCCCGTCCCGGACAAGCATCCTGTGGAAGGAGGCGTTGCGCCCGTATTCGGGGTCCTCTGCAATCACGATTCCGGAGGCGATGTAGGGCCCGGCGTCCTTCTCGAAATGGGTCAGGACCGGCAGCTCGTTGAGGTCTTTCAGGGTCCTCTCCTGGCAGGGTGCCTCCTCCACTATCACCGGTTCCAGGGGGTTCTCCACGGCCCTGAGGACGAAGGGTATGAGGTCCTCTTTCGTGGTCCCCATCTGGGCGCATATCCGCTCCCTGGTGGGGCTGAGGTTGCCCGCCACCGGGATGTCGCACCCTTCCACATTCTCGAAGAAGACGGTCCTGTCCCGGTTCTCCAGGAGGATGCGGGCCATCTCGAAGCGGGGTGAGACGGGTTCCTCCCAGACCACGTCCTTCTCCAGGGCACTCCTCATATCCACTTCAGTCCAGCCCCCAGCGCTTGAACAGGTCGTGGTCAATCCCGAGGCTGTCCAGGACCTTTCCCACCACGAAATCCACCAGGTCCTCTATGCCCTCCGGCCGGTGGTAGAACCCGGGCATGGCAGGCAGGATGGTCACCCCGAGGCGGGCCAGTTTCAGCATGTTCTCCAGGTGGATGGCAGAAATGGGCGTCTCCCTGGGCACCAGGACAAGGGGACGTCCCTCCTTTATCATGACATCAGCTGCCCTGGTCACAAGATTCGAGGCAAAGCCGTTTGCGACAGCCGAGAGGGTCTTCATGCTGCAGGGGCAGACCACCATGGCATCCAGGCGGTAGGAGCCTGAGGCGAACCCTGCATCCATCTCCCCCTCGTCCATCCACGGGCCCCCCGTATCCGGGGACCCCTCCTCGATTTCCATTATCCGCCTGGCGTTCCTGGTCGCAACCCGGTGGACCCCGTGGCCCCCCTCCTCAAGGACCTCGGCCAGCCTGAGACCGTACCTGACCCCTGAGGCCCCGGAAAGCGCAACCAGTATCTCCATGGGTATAGTTTCCCGGTTATAACCCTTATCCGAGGTAGGCCTCCAGCTCCACCCCACGGACCTTCTCCACCAGCTCCTCCGGGCAGTAGACCCCAACACTCCACTGGCCCTTCTGGGCCTCACGCAGGATTCTCACCAGGAGGGACTCGTCCTCGATGCGCCTGAACTCCCCGTCCTTGACTATCCTGGTCCCCATCTCCTTGAGGTCTGGCCCCGGCGGGATGTCCACCAGGACATAGCCCTCCTCCGTACCGCAATCGGCGGATATCTCCGACTCCAGGCGCTTCCAGGTTTTTATGTCCCGGCGCAGGGCCATGAGGCGGTCCCTCATCTCGTCCCCCAGGGCCTTCCACCCCAGCATCTGGGCCTTCTTGAAGAGCCTCCGCCTGTCGAACCTCTCGCCGATCTCACCAACGTAACCCGGGGAGTTCCTCAGGACGTTCTGGATGTCGTAGTCGTCCATCTCCACCAGGGAGTGGTAGTCGAAGATGCCCTCCTCGATGGCCCGCTCGGTGGCGTGCAGGAACATGGAGTCCACGATGCGGGACGTATGGTGGAGGTAGACGGTGGGTATCATGAGAAACCTGGCCACCAGCAGGGCCTCCACGGCCCTCAGGCCCCTCTCGTTAATCACGATGTCGTCGTCTGTGAGCTCCAGGGTGTTGACGAGCCTGTCCAGGTCGATGATGCCGTAGGCCACCCCGGTGTGGTGGGCGTCCCTGACCAGGTAGTCCATCCTGTCCACGTCGAAGTCGCTGGATATGAGCTTCTTCAGCTGGGTCTGCCCGGACAGGACCCGGGTGACGTCCCGGGGCGAGACCCCCCCGTCCTCGAGGACCCCCGCCACCCTGGAGTCCTGGATAATCCCCTCGGTCGCCTTCTCGTGGGACTTGCCCAGGTAGCGCTCCAGGAGCTCCTCGGAGGTGTGGGAGAGCGGGCCGTGGCCGATGTCGTGGAGCAGGGCGGCCAGGCGGAGGTTGATTCTGTCCTCGATGGACAGGCCCAGGCGCTCGGCGATGCGGCCTGCAAGATGGAGGGCGCCCAGGGAGTGCTCGAAGCGTGTGTGGTTGGCCGATGGGTAGACCATGTAGGTGGTCCCCAGCTGCTTGAGCCGGCGCAGGCGCTGGAACTGGGGGGTGTCGATGACGTCCATCTCCAGCTGGGTCAGGAAGATGTCCCCATGGATGGAGTCCCTTATGACCTTCATCGTTACTTCTATCCCGGTGAGGATATAAAAAACTACTGAATCGCCTGGACCATGACCCGTCTGGTCCTGGGACCGTCCAGCTCTACGAAGAATATCCTCTGCCAGGTGCCCAGGACGGGCCTGCCTGCCGAGACCGGGACGGATTTTGCAGGACCGATGAGGGCCGAGCGCAGGTGTGCGTGTGCGTTGCCCTCCCCGGGGTCGTGGGCATAGCCTGCACCTTTGGGCACAAGTTTCTCCAGGATTTTCTCGTAGTCGGAGAGGAGCCGGGGGTCGTTCTCGTTTATCAGGATGGCCGTGGTGGTATGGGGGGTGTAGACGGTCACCACCCCTTCCCGGACGCCGGATTCCGCCACCGCCCCCTCCACCTCACGGGTGATGTCTATGAACTCGGTGGCCTTCCGGCTTTTAACGGTCAGGGTCTTCATGTCAAAATATATAAGGACGGGAGGATTTAACCCTTTCGTGAAATGAAGCTGCTGCTCATCCATTCCGACTACATGGAGTACCGGGCAAAGAAGAAGACCCCGGTGGCCGAGGATATCCCGGAGGAGATGAAGTCCCAGGCCGCAGAGGAGGTCCTGGTGGCCTTCATGGCCGTGGAGAAGGGGGACGAGGAAGACCCCCGGGCCGCGGTCCAGAGGGCCTTCGAGGAGATAGAGAAGGTCTAC